>WREG01000015.1 GCA_009779455.1 Oscillospiraceae bacterium | reverse complement strand
GGTTATGCCCTTTTGCAGGTCCCTACCCCTCATCGGCGCGCTCTTGCGCCTCGACTGGCTATACCCGCCGCCGAACATGCCCCCAAAAATATCAAATATGTCTTCAAAGCCGCCCGCGCCCGCGCCGCCTCCGAACCCGCCAAAACCGCCGCCGCCGAACCCCGCGTTCGGATTAACGCCGGCATGGCCGAAACGGTCGTATTTCGCCTTTTTATCGCTGTCCGACAGCACCTCGTAAGCCTCATTGGCTTCTTTAAACTTCGCTTCCGCCGTTTTGTCGCCGGGGTTCAGGTCAGGGTGGTATTTTTTTGCGACGGTTCTGTAGGCTTTCTTTATATCATCCTCAGACGCGCTTTTGTCCACGCCTAAAATGTTGTAATAATCCCGTTTTTCTGCCATAAAAACCGCCATGCACCAAGCCTGCACAAATCGACCATGAAATCCGCATGGCGGTCGCGCCTACTTGGTTCCTTTCTTTTGTATTTTTCACGCTATTCTCCTAAATGTGTATCGAAGGGCGGGAGCCTCGCTTGCGGGACCCCCGCCCTTCTACGATTAAATTATTAATTGTCTTCGGGTATATCCTCATACGGCGTTTCCTGATAGCCGTCGCCGCCGGGCGGGTCGCCCGTAAAGCCTTCGAAAGGATTGCCCGCGTTGGGGTCGCTTTCGGGGTTAGCGTTTTTGTACAGCTTTTCTGAAATGGCGTAAAAATCTTTTTGCAGTTCCTCCTGGCGGGATTTTATAAGATTGATGTCCTCGCCCTTCAGAGCCTCTTTCAGCGCGTCGATTTTTTCGTTCAGCGCGGTTTTTTCGTCCTCCTCGAATTTGTCGCCGTTTTCTTCGAGTATCTTTTCGCTTTGGTAGACCATCTGGTCTGCGCCGTTGCGTACGTCAAGCTCTTCCCTGCGCTGCTTATCCTCGTCTGCGAACTGTTCCGCTTCGCGCACGGCTTTTTCGATGTCGTCCTTGGACATATTCGAGGAAGCCGTTATGGATATGGACTGCTCTTTCTTCGTACCCAAATCCTTCGCGGATACATGGACAATGCCGTTGGCGTCGATATCGAAGGTGACCTCTATCTGTGGCGTACCCCTTCTCGAGGGGAGTATCCCGTCAAGATGGAACATTCCCAGCGTTTTATTGTCCCGTGCGAACTCCCTCTCGCCCTGCAAAACGTGTACCTCGACGGAGGTCTGGTTATCCGCGGCGGTGGAGAATATCTGGCTTTTTTTCACCGGGATAGTGGTATTCCTCTCAATAAGCTTCGTGCATACGCCGCCGAGGGTTTCAATTCCCAAAGAAAGGGGGGTTACGTCCAGAAGCAGAAGGCCTTTGACCTCGCCGCCTAATACGCCCGCCTGCAAAGCGGCTCCCATAGCGACGCATTCGTCGGGGTTTATGCCCTTAAAAGGATCTTTGCCTATAAACGCTTTCAGAGCGTCCTGAACGGCGGGTATCCTTGAAGAGCCGCCGACCATCAGCACCTTGTCTATCTCGCCGACCTTCAAGCCTGAATCCGCCATAGCCTGACGCACCGGTCCCATAGTCGATTCAACCAAATCAGCTGTCAATTCGTTGAATTTAGCCCTTGTGAGAGTTGTTTCCATATGCTTCGGACCCGCCGCGTCGGCTGTTATGAAGGGCAGGCTTATTGTGGAAGTCGTTACGCCGGAAAGCTCGATTTTCGCCTTTTCGGCAGCTTCCTTCAACCGCTGCATGGCCATTTTGTCGCCCCGCAGGTCGATGCCGTCGGATTTTTTGAATTCGTCCGCCATCCAGTTTATTATCCTTTGGTCGAAGTCGTCGCCGCCCAAGCGGTTGTTGCCCGCTGTAGCGAGAACCTCCTGCACGCCGTCGCCCATTTCAATTACGGAAACATCGAAGGTGCCGCCGCCCAAATCGTAAACCATAACCTTTTGGTCGTTTTCTTTGTCGATGCCGTAAGCGAGTGCGGCGGCCGTCGGCTCGTTTATTATCCTTTTCACCTCAAGCCCCGCGATTTTGCCCGCGTCCTTCGTGGCCTGCCTTTGGGCGTCCGTAAAATAGGCGGGGACGGTGATGACCGCGTCCGTGACCCTTCCGCCCAGATAGCTTTCCGCGTCGGTTTTAAGCTTTTGGAGTATCATCGCGGATATTTCCTGCGGCGTGAATTTTTTATCGTCGATCTTTACCCTGAAATCGGTGCCCATCTGCCGCTTTATCGATGAAACCGTGCGGTCGGGGTTTGTGACCGCCTGCCTTTTCGCCACCTGTCCGACCATCCTCTCCCCGGTTTTCCCGAAAGCGACCACGGACGGCGTCGTCCTCGCGCCCTCGGCGTTGGCTATGACAACCGCCTCGCCGCCTTCTATGACCGATACGCACGAATTTGTCGTGCCTAAGTCTATACCTATAACTTTTGACATAATGTTAGTCCTCCTGAAAATTTTAGTATTTTTATATATTAAACTATAACGTAAACGCCCAATCCGTTATATGTTTGATAGCTTGCGCCTATTGCATTTATTGCTTTCAGTTCGTCAACGAGGGTTTTCATGTCGGGGTTCCGGGGTTCCATATTATGGATAATTATCATCGACCCTTTTGTCAGCAGATGTGCCGCGTCTTTCAGCAGCGCCCCGTATATCCTCTTCCCCCTGTATTCCGGACGCGGGTCGTCACCTTTGCCCGTAGCGTCCAGTATAAGCATGTCAATTGGTTCTCTGCGGTTCAGCAATAATTTTTCTGCATCCTCGCAGCATATTTTCACATTGCCCCCGAAGCCGAGCCTGTTAAAATTTTTTTCCGCCAATCGGCAGACTTCACCGTTTATGTCGGACAAAACGCACATGCCGCCGTTCGCGGCCACTGTTTTCATTGCCCATACCGCGAAATAGCCGTAATAGGAACCAGCCGCGAAGACCCGCTCCGGCTTTCTGATTTCCGTCGCGGCGTAAAGCAAACGCTCGTCTTCGGGGAATATATACGTGACAAACTCTCCGTGGTCATAATTCCCGCGTATATACTCTCTGTATTCGTCAAAGCCGCCGTACATATTTTCAAGGACCGGAACGGCTTTGTTGCTTACAAGATGACCGAGAATAGTTTCGGACGGCAGCTTATCGTCGGGCGGCGTTACCGCTATCCTTTCAATGTTTCTCTCATTAAATCCCGCAGCATCCGAAAGGCTTTTATCCGCAAGCATAGACGCGCAAAACTGCGCCGAATCTATCCCGCCGCTTTTATATTCCTTATAGTAATCTTTATCTGACAGTACCTTATCAGCATAAAGCGCAAACTGCCCGTTTTGAATAAATTTCATGCCAAAACTCCTAACCCCTAACCCCTCAGTTAGCCACCTGCACCGACGCTTCCCGCAGGACGCGCTCGCCCATTTTATAGCCTTTCGCGAAAACGGAAGCAATCACGTTTTCAGGCAGGCTCTCATCCTCTATATGCATGACCGCGTTGTGGAGCATGGGGTCGAACGCCTCGCCCGCCTCGCCGTATGCCTCGGCATCCATGCTTTTCAGCGTTTCCGCGAGCTGGGCGTATATCATTTCTACGCCTTTTTTGTATTCTTCGAAGCTTTTTTTGGAATTCCCGCTAATTTCCGCCCTGTCGAAATTATCCATCACAGGCAGCAGTTTTATTATGACGTCGGCTTTGGAATCGCCGTATTTCTGCTCCATTTCCTTGGCCGTGCGCTTGCGGTAGTTGTCATATTCGGCCATAACGCGCAAAAGCCTGTCGTTGAGGCTGTCTATTTCATCCTGCAAAATTTCCTCCGCGGATTTTTCTTCTTCTTTGGTTTCTTCCGTATCAACGCCATCAAGCGTCTCTTTTTCAATGCCGGCATTTACAGCATCAACCGTTTCCTTCTTTTTCGGCAAATTTAGCCCTCCTTTTTTGTCATTGTGGCTTATAATCTACATAGCGCAACTTAATCTCTCAATTCTCAACTCTCTTCGTCCAGCGCTTCCGACAGCAGGTTCCCGACAAGATAGCTCAAATACCGTATGCTCGGTATCAATCTCGCGTAATCTATCCTTGTGGGGCCTATGATGCCTAAGGATCCCGCGTTTTGCCCCCCTATATGGTATCTTGCTAAAATCATGCTGGAATTTTCAAGCTCTTTGAAAAAGTTTTCCTTGCCTATAAGAATGCTCAAATCGTCGCGTTTGGACGAAAGCAAGCGGCTCAGCGGCTCCGCCTGCTTTAAGAATTCCATAAGCTCCGCCGCGCTGTTTTCAAGCTCCTTATGGTTTAAAAGATTCGACTGCCCTTCGAGCAAAAGCTCGGATTGGGCGGCGGCGGCGCAAAGCTCCGAAAGGGTGACCAGCAGCGGGGTCATGGCGAGGGCTTTGTCGCCCAAAGAGGCCGCTATTGTCTGAACCCCCGCCGTATGTATGTCCGACGGGTGTTTTTCGATGAATTCGGCGGCGGCTATGTTATAGAAAAGCTCGACCATTTCGATCGTGATTTCGCTGTCGCAGCGGCAAACCCTGCTTTTCAGCACACCGGAAGACGTCAGAAAGACAACGAGGGCCGTTTTGGCGCCCATCGGCACCAGCTCGACGCGTTTTATGGACGTATGCTCGTCAAGGGGTGTCGAAGAGACGGCCGCGCAGCCCGTAAGCTCCGCCAGTATGCCCCCGGCTTTTTCGAGTACCTTTTCAGGCTCCCCCGCGTGTGTCCGAAGGCGGTTGTGCAATGTGTGCTGCTCTGCGGACGAAAGCTCATATTTGCCCATAAGACGGTCAACGTAATAACGGTAGCCTTTTTGCGACGGCACCCTGCCCGCCGAAGTGTGGGGCTGTTCGAGAAAGCCCATTTCGGAAAGCTCCGCCATCTCTGCCCTCACCGTAGCCGACGAAACAGCGTTGCCGAGCAATACGGTGATAGATTTCGAACCCACCGGCTCGCCCGTGGTTATATATTGCTCCACAACCATGGCCAATATTTTTTGTTTTCGCTCGCTTATGTCCATGACAACCATCCTTTTAGCAGAGTTGGCACTCTAATGTATCGAGTGCCAACCTCTATTTATACTATACTGGCTGAACCATAAATTGTCAATGGATTTTTTGTAAATTTTTTATGAACGATACTCTGCACTAAATTTTTTAGTTATAAAAAAGCTTGTTATTTTAAATATTTTATGCTATACTCTAAACATGAAAAATTTTCTAATCTCAAATAAGGGGGATTTTCCATGAAACACACATTAAAAACCGCAATGTTTATTGCCGCCATTTTCGTTTTTGCCGTTTTCGCGTCGGCAACCGCCTCAGGGGCTTACGCCCCGCTTCCGCAAGAGCCGCAATTGATTGCGGGCAACGACGAATACTGCGACGACCTGACCGTAGCGGACATTGTTTTGACCGAATATCCGTATTCGGCCGATTCAACCGGGGCTTCGGACTCGACGGCCCTGATACAGCAGGCGCTCAATGACTGCTATGCCGCAGGGGGCGGGACTGTTTACCTGCCCACGGGCTTTTACAAGGTCACAAGCCCGATAAAAATCCCCGCGTTCTGCACATTGAGGGGCGAATACATAGACCCCGACAAAGCAGACGGTTACGGCACGGTTATCCTCGCCCTCGCCCCAACCTCCGAAGCCCTTTCGCCCGGTTTGTTCAATATAGGCGGAAGCGCGGGCGCTTACGGGCTGACGGTTTATTACCCGGAGCAGGATATAAACGACGTGAAGCCCTATCCCTATACATTTTTCGTTCCCGGCGGTTCGGGGATCAACCCTGCGGACTTTATGCTCCAGTCCGTGCTTAACTGCACCGTTATAAACGGCTACAGGGGCATCGGCGTCTGCGTCCCGGACGGCGGGCATGAAATGTTCACCGTCGAGAATTTCAAGGGGACTTTCCTTAAAGACGGCGCTACGGTTATGAACCAGTCCGACGTGGGTACGTGGAAAAACGTGTTTATTTCGCCGAAATACTGGGCGGAGGCGGAAAACAAGTCCGCAGCCTTTGCCTCGCCTTCATATGATAAAATATCAGCTTATACCCTCGCCAACACAATCGGCATAACCGCCGCTGTGCTTGAATGGACGCAGTTCGCGAACATTTACATCGAGGACTGCTATACGGGCGTATTTATAGATGACGGCCCCAGAATAGAGTTCGCGGGGATATTCTATGACACATATATCAAAAACTGCGTTATCGGTATGCAGATTGACGAAATCGACCCCCGCTGGGGCGTCGCCATAGCCCGCAGCTCCATTGAAGGCACGCAGTATTCCATATTAAAGAATTATAAAAAAGGCTATGTGAAAATGTCCGACGTGGAGCTGATGGGCAAAACCAAGGGCAGCGGGCTGGTATGCTACGACGTTGGCCTTTCGGGCTATGAGTTGGACTATTCCCTTATAAAGCATCAGCCGGCGGAAAACTTTTTCATTGTGGACGCCGTAAACGACCGCAGCGTTGACGTTTCGGCGGATATTCAGATGAAGCTTGACGAAGCGGAAACGGCGGGCGGCGGGATTGTCTATATCCCCGCCGGGCGCTATCTTGTCGCGAACCCCATAACCGTCCCCGCAGGGGTCGAATTGAGGGGTACGGGGACCTCACCAACCCGCGACCAGCTTGTCACCAGCCTCGGCACTCTGATTTACGCGGATTTCGGCTTTGCCGCGACGGAAGCGGAAGCCGACACGGCCGAAGCCCTTGTCACATTGGCGGGGGACGGCGCGGGCATTCGCGGCATACGCTTTTTCTACCCTAACAACCCTTATTATGATACGACCGTAAAGCCGTGTAGCTTTACGATTCGCGGCGCGGCCGCCGACGTTTACGCGGTGAATATTTGCATGGTCGGCAGCTATAACGGCATAGACTTCCGCGGCTGCGACAGCCACCACATCAAGAAGCTTGTGGGCGTGTGGTACAGGAACATGATGTCCGTGGGCGGCAAAAACGGCATCGTGGAAGGCTGCCTCAACAACGGCAACATCACCCAAAGGAACGATTTCGACACCCCCGGCTGGCCGACGAACGAAGGGGAGATACTGTTCCCGTCCCTGATGAACGTCGTGACACGCATCTACACGGAAATTTTGAGGATATATGAATCCGACGGCCAGATCGTATACAACACCTTCGCCTACGGGGTGAAAAACCTTGTCATAAACAACGGCGGGGAGAACGCCGCGCTCATCAATATCGGCGCTGACAACATCAACGAAACGGCGCCCATGCTCATAACAAAAGACGGGAGCCTTACGGCCATTAACATGATGCGCTACAACGGCTCGTCCTTCGTGAATTACGGCACGGACTTAAAGCTTTACAACCGCATGTCGATAAACATCAAATACGAGCCGACGGTGGACGGCAGCCCCTGGTCGAATTTCATGGTCTGGCTCGCGGGCATAATGAATTCTCTTAATACGTTTTTTACCCGATTATTTAATTAGAGGTTAGCAAAATGTCTTATGAAACAAAAGTAATATTAACATTACTGTCACATCAGGTGGCTAAAGCCAAAACGGTAAAAGCAGCGTATACGGCGATAATAAACGCGGCTAACGTTGAAGGGGTTCATCTGCCGGATTATGAGACTTATCTAAAAGAGCTTGAAAAGGATGAAAATTAAAGGACGAGGGGGTATATTTATGGATTTCTTTCAAGCTATCGTAATGGGCATTGTTAGTTTCTTTACAGGAATAATAAACTTTTTCCACGATATTTTTAGCAAAGATGCTTGGTGGTAAAGAAAAATCAAAACGGAAAGATTGCAAACGGCCGCCTTTCCGTAAAACCCGGCAATAAAAAAGCCCCTTGCCATTCAAATGAACTTGGCGAAAGTTCATTTGAATGGCAAGGGGCTGGGTTGTTGAATTTTAAAAATCACCATGTCGTAGGGCGGGGGCTTTGCTCCCGCCGCCGGTCTGTGCAATTTTTCTGCGGGAGCAAAGCCCCGCCCTACGATGAAGGAAATCAACCCATATTTTGTTTTGTGTAATCCATTAGCCCATGTAAAATAGGGTTTAATTTTAAAAATTACCATATTGTGTGGGGCGGGTTCCCGCACCCTAATTTATCGAAATTTTTGTGCGGGGAACCGAACCCGCAACCAAATCAGACAATTTATGACTGGAATGCCCGATAATGACCTCAGTGCCGCGCCGCGCCGCCGGGATGATATATTCAAGCTTTGCTTTGGCCCCCTGAGCCCCTTCGCGGCTGGCGCCTACGCAGGACGCCTGCAGTTCCCGTATCCCCGCCTCGATCTCGTCCGCGTTTTTGCCCGTGACCGATTCGGCCAATGTGGAAGGGTCGCCCGCGTCGCGGTATATGCCTTCCGTCGAGGTCAAAATCACCAGTGTTTTCGCGTCGACCAAATCCGCGATGACGGCGGCGGTTTCGTCGTTGTCGATGCATTCGACAACCGTGTCCGCGTTTCTGCGGAAAGCGGAAAGCTCCAGCTTGCGGTTTTCCTCCGCCGAAACGGGGTCGTTGTAATTTATGATGGTCACCGCCTCTTGCCCTGCGGAGCGGAAAAGCAGCTGGCGGATATGCTCGCGTTTTGCCGGGTCGTTGAAGTGGGTATGCTCGACAAGCAGCTGGCGCACGGAATATTCGGGGCTGATAAACCGTCGGTACTGCGACATAAGTATTGTCTGCCCCTGCGCGGCGTAATCGGTTATGACTGTTTCACGGTCGCCCGCAAGCTCCCGGCCCGTCCGCTTAATATAATCTAAACGGCCGATTTCAGTCGCGCCGGAGCTTATCAATACTATGCCCGGCCTCAACTCGGCGCTCAGCCGCGACAGGATGTTATAGTCGATATCGTTATCCTGCTTGCGTATAAGCGCCATAGAGCCGATTTTTACGACGGTGTCGATATTCATGTAAGAACCCCTTTTTTGTAATTGAGAGTTGAGAATTGAGAGTTGAGAGAAATTTAATTTTAAGAATGCGCTCTATAAAAAATTTAATTCTCAACTCTCAATTCTCAACTCTCAAGTCTATTCACCGCGTTGATTTTATTTTTGAATATGAATTTTAAAACCGCTTCAACCATAGTCCTGTCCCAAAGCTGCGCGCCCGCGTTTATCGCCGCGTTCATAGCGTTTTCCGAAAAATGGTTGTTGGACATCACCAATGTTTTCATATTCCCCGGCCGGGCGGCGATAAATTTTTCCACAGGCCCCCCGTCCACAGGGCCGCTCGAGTGGAAACATTTTACTATGTACGTTTCGCCGCCCAGCAACGCTTCTATATCCCGCTCCCCGTCACCCGCGCCGTAAAATTTCTTAACGTCGGTAAAATTATGCTTTTCGAGCAGGTACGCGGCGCAGGTCACGAATTGCTCTTTCGTCATCCTGTCCATTTCATACATTTTGCCGACAATGAACAAATCAAAATCGCTTCCGCTTATATTCGGGCTGACGTTTTTAAACGAGCTGAGGTATTTCGCGTATTTTTTGTTTTTTGAAAGTATTTTCCGCGGGATCAAGATAAACCCGACGGACAAAAGGGCGGCGGCAATAACCGCGACGGTTAAAGCGGGTTTTTCCGCCATGCTGACCAGGACGATCAGCAGCGCGAACACCACAGTTATTACGGTCAACAGCATTTTAATATTCAAATTTTTCATATGTCATTCTTTCCTCTTACAAATAAACTAAGGAAAACGCTAATGCGTTTTCGAAATGGCGTGGCGGACAGATTCCAAAGCCATTGCACTTCGCTGCGCCTATTATATCATATTTTTGCGGTTTTTCAAGCGGTTTTTTGCGGAAAACCCGACGGATTTAAAAAAATATAATTCGCTATCATAATATAATTGACATTTTTGACAACAAGGTATATAATTAAGAAAAAACAAGCAGGAGGCTTATAATCATGTTTGATATCGACGTACTGTGGGATCAGTTTTTAAAAGTTTTCAGGGTAATTGTCGCGTTTTTTATGGCGCCGCTGATACTGCTGTCCGGGGCTTCGGCTTCCGTGATGAAGCTGTACGGCGAAGGGGCGATTACGGCCACACGACAGGAATATGTCTTTGACAATGACCGCCTTCTGCTGGGGGCGTATAACAACGGCCTGTCCGGCGATTACAGCGTCCTGCCCGGGCTTGCAAAAGAAGCCGGGCTTGACTTTCTCGTCAGCTGGGTGAACGAGGAGTTTATGGATTATTGCGAGGCGGCGGGCATAGGCGTTATCGCCAAGGGCTACAACGCGCACCCGAGCTTTATGTCCTTTACCGAAGAGACAAAAGCGCTGTGGATGGGGCTGACAAACGAAACCTATAATGAGCATCCCGCGCTTTGGGGCGACGATTTTGTCGATGAGCCGTTTACGGAGCATTTTGCCGATATGGGCGAGGCCATCAACCATTACCACAGCTTGAATACAGGCCGTATGCCTTATATAAATCTGCTGCCCATACACGTCGAGCATGATTCCTTGGTCCCCCTTTGGATGAGGATATTTTTATTCGAGACCACCTATGTAGACAGCAAATTCGACGCTTACCGCCAGCACATCGGCGCTTACATAAAAAGCATCGACACGGACTATATAAGCGTTGACATCTACCCCTATAACGTGAAGGACACCAACGGCGACTGGCTTGACAACCTTGACATGCTTGCCGAGGCTTGCCGCGACACGGGCCGCGACCTCTGGGTCATCACCCAGGCGGCGGGCAACGCCGTGGAGCATATCGACGGCAGCAACAAGCGCTACCCCGACCAAAAATGCCACCAGCTTCAGCAGGGCTACGCCTCAATGGCCTTCGGCGCCAAAGCCATCATCTACGCCTGCTTGCAGGACGGCTGGTGGGACCCCGCTTCCCGTATGCTAACGGCCGGCGGCGGGAAAACCGACACATATTACGCCGTTCAGGCCGCAAACGCCGATTTCGCGCCTTTCTCGGAGAAATACGGCGAATACAAATGGCTGGGCGCATATCCGGTAAACGCCCTAAAAGTGACGGGTATACGTTATCCCTGTTTTTCAAACGGCCTGCCCAAAAACGAGCAGTTGGCCATATCTTCAAAGGACGGCCTTGTCGTAGGCTGTTTCGATGAAAAAGAGGGCGGCGGCAAGGCTTATATCGTCGCAAATATGTACGAACTGCTCGACCAAAAAGCGGCGTCATGCACAATAGCTTTCCCCGAGGGCAAAAAAGTGACGGTTTACGGCGGCGGCGAGATAAAAGCATATGAAAACGGCGGCAATGTTCAACTGGCCCTCGGCCCCGGCGACGGAAGGTTTATAACGGTCGATTAAGATTTATTAAAGCAACAAAACCATAGGGGACGCTGTTTCGGCGTCCCCTAACTGTATGAATTTTATGGTTCCCCGCAGTATTTATAAACCGCAACCATATGCACCATCTCCCGCCATCCCGTCATTCTGATATTTTGCAATACCTATTATACAATTTTTACCCGCGAATGCCAATATGCCAAAGCTCGGCAGACAGCGCCGCTCAGCTTGTCCACGGCGGCTCGCACCTCTTCCGTCATCTCCCCGTCGAATTCGATGCTTTTGGGTTGAATCCCCAGCAATGTCACATTGCAGCCCGTTTCCTCTTTTAAATAGCCTATCATGACCCGAAGCGGCAGCATATGGGAGCAATATGTAGGCCCGCCCACATCCTTTGGGCGTATTTCCGCGATTTCCCCGGGTTCAAGCCCCAAATCCGCCGCGTCGATAACCAAAAGATGGCCGGGGCGGAATCTGCGGATTTTGCCGCTGAAATTTTCAGGCGCGGTTTCACCAAGGCAGCAAAGAAGCCCCGGATATTTATCCGGGGCAAAATTTTTTTGTATTTCCTCTGCCACGCGCACCCCGGCTGCGTCGTCAGCCTTCAGAACCGACCCCGCGCCGAGAACCGCAAGCTTTTTGACCCCGTTTAGCCGTTCTTTTAATAAACTCTCAATTCTCAACTCTCAACTCTCAACTCTTTCTAAATTTCAACTTCTAAAGAGGCCTTATCCCCGCTTGCCAGTTCAAAAAACGCGGTGTTTTCCAGTGCGTCCTTGTTGCAAGTGTCTACGCATTGGCCGCAGAAGATGCATTTGTCCATGCGTACAATGGCTTTGTACTGTTTATCGGCGATTTTTTCGATAACGATGGCGTCGGCGGGGCAGACCCTCTCGCACAGCTTGCACCCGACGCATTTTTCGGGGCAGAACTTCAAAGACCCCCTGAATTTGTCGGGAACCTTCGCTTCCACGGACGGGTACAAAACGGTATCCGTTTTTTTCATCATCATTTTAAAAAGGTAGGGGACCATTTTACCTAGGGAAGTCATTTATAATGCTCCTTTAATGATCAAATCCAATAAAATCTGCGCGAGGGAAACGGGCGTAAGCACCTTCCAGCAAAAGCTGACCATCTGGTCAAGCCGGAACCGGGCCAGCGCGGCGCGCATAAGCGCGAGCAGAAACACGACGGCCAATACCTTGATTAAAAACAGAAAAAGGCCGAGAGCAGCGTTTCCGCCGATGAAAAAGGGAGAAAAAACGGCGGCGATAAGAGCTGCGACAACGACCATTTCAGCGCCAAGCATCATTCTGAACATAGCCAAAAATCTGCCGCTGTATTCGGTAAAAGTGCCGCCGACGACCTCCGTTTCGGCATCCGGGGCGTCAAATGGGACGCGTTCAAGCTTGCCCTGGGCCGAAAATATTGCGACCGCCAGAGAAGGTATGTTAATCAGTATAAGCAAAGGATGCTCGCGGTAAAATTGCGAGACGCCGCTTATCGACCATGTACCCGCTAGGGCTGCGGGGCCTAAAAGCGACATATAGAACGGGACTTCATAAGCGAAAAGCTGCATCATGGCCCTGATCCCGCCTATTTCGGCGAAAAGCGAGGAGGAATACCAGCCCGCAAGGAAAAAGGTCAGCGTCGGGATGGTCAAAAAGTACATTACCACGATCAAATCGCCGTCAAAGGGCAGCAAAGACCTGTTGTTCCAAACGGGGATATACAGAAAAGAAGCTGCGGTTGCGGCGAAGGCGAAAGTGGGGATGGAACGGAACAGGCGGTTGTTCGCCTCGCTCGGGATCACGGTTTCCTTTGTAAGCAGTTTTATAAGGTCGGCCACGGGCTGATACCACGGCGGCCCGACCCTGTTCTGCAGGCGGGCGTAAATTATCCTGTCCGCGTATTCATATACCAGCGACAGAACGCCCAGAAACAAGAACCCCGGGTAAACTAAAATATTAAATATGGCCGTGCCTACAGACATTAAATTTGCCATCCTTTCGCTTCCTAAATCCTATATCCTAAATCCTGACCCCTTTTTTTATGCCACTCAATGCTGTACTGCCGGAGCTTATCCCAATTCCAAACGTCGTCGCGCCCCGAGGACGCGTCTTTTACCCTGACCATGCGGTCGGTGCAGGAGAAGCACGGGTCGATAGCCGCGATTACAATGGGGACGTCGGCCAAAAAACCGCCGTCGATCATGTGGGTAATGGCGGCGAGGTTCGCGAGGGTAGGGGCGCGCACTTTCACACGTTCCGGCTTATCCGTGCCGTTTGACCGCGTATAATGAAAATCTTCGCCCCGCGGGGCCTCATAACGGGCGGCGGCCTCACCTGCGGGGATGCGGTTCGGCACCTTTACGCTGAGTGGCCCGTCAGGAATTTGACGCAGTATCTGGCGGATCATATGATAGCTTTCCATAAGCTCCGTTACCCGCACCACAGTCCTGCCGTAAACGTCCGCATGTTCGTCCGTGGCAACTTTAAAATCAAGCTCATTGTAAACCTCTGTCGGGTCATCCTTCCGTATATCCTTAACTACGCCGGCAGCCCTTAGAACAGGCCCGGTCGCGCCCAGCCGCAGCCCGTCTTCCCGCGACAGCCTGCCGACGCCGAGGGTCCTGATCGCCACGGTCTGCTCCTGCAAAATTACATTTTTATAATATTCCGTCCGTTCTTCCAAAGCGTCAAGGGCTTCCAATACTTTTTGCCCCTGCTCCGGCGTAATGTCGCGCCTCACGCCGCCCAGCATATTCATGCCGTAGTTTATGCGGTTGCCCGTGAGCATTTCGAGGATGTCCATAACGATTTCGCGGTCTTTCCAGGCGTACATGAAAAGCGTCATGAAACCGATTTCATGCCCCGCGATGCCCAGCCATAAAAGATGGCTGTGGATGCGCTCTAGCTCGCCTATCAGGGCGCGTATATACTGCGCCCGCTTAGGCACTTCGGCCCCCGCGAGGGCTTCCACGGTCTGCACATAGCACGTGGAATGGGAATGCGAGCAAATGCCGCATATGCGCTCCAATAAATATATATTCTGAACATAAGTGCGGCTTTCCGCCGCTTTTTCCATCCCTCGGTGGTTGTAGCCCAAAGCGACGGTTGCCGCCGCCACGCGCTCGCCCTCCAGCATCAGGGTAAAGCTTTCCGGCTCTTCCAAAGCGGGATGCTGCGGCCCTAAAGGGACTATCATTTTGCTCATAATTTATATCCGTCCTTTTTTGAGTTGAGAATTGAGAGTTGAGAGAAATTCTCGTTTTTATTAAATTTTCAATTCTTCCGCATAGGGTACTGCCCTTCCGGCCAGTTGTCAGGCAGCGGGTATTGCCTTCCTTCGGGCAAGCCTTCCACTTTAACCCCCAGCAAGCCTTCCAGCTCCCTTTCGTAGAAAGTGGCTCCCTGATATATAGGCAGAACCGATTTTATCGTTACCCCGTCCCCGCCCGCCGTCTTGAATTTTAGGTTCATAAGGACGCCCTCGTCGTCAGAGATATGGTAAATAAACTCATAACCGTCACCGGCGTCAAGCCCCGTGACCGTACACAGGTTTTTAAAGCCGAATTCGGCGGAAAGGAATTTCAGCGCATTCATAAAAGCTTCTTCCGGCACGCTGAGATAAATTTTCCGGACGGAAACCGCCGCTTCTGATATGTCTATTTCAGGGAATTTTTTTGACAGGCTGTTAAGAATATCATTTTCTTTTTGCATTTTTATAATACCCCATTAATTATTTTATGGTATTCAATAATTTCACAACGCCGTCGATAATCGCCTCCGGCCTGGCGGGGCAGCCCGGGACGTACATATCCACCGGGATGGCCGTGTCAATGCCGCCCTCCACGCAATAGCAGCCCTCAAACACGCCCGCCGAACAGGCGCAGGTCCCCACCGCTACAACGAATTTTGGTTCCGTCATCTGTTCATATATCGTAATAATCCTGTCTCTCTGCTGCATTGTGACCGGGCCCGAGCATATAAGCACGTCCGCGTGCCGCGGCGACCCTTTGAGCTGTATCCCGAAACGCTCAATGTCGTAGCGGGGCGTCAGAGACGCCAGGACTTCGATGTCGCAGGCGTTGCAGGCGCCGCTGTTGAAGTGGATGATCCACGGCGATTTTCTTCTGGCCCAGGCCATAACCTTGTTTATAATTTGCATATTAATACCGTCCCATGCATTGAATCCCGGCCCGGATAAACCGGAAAAGTTAAGTTTTACACTTTACATTTTAGATTATTTCCGAAGCAGCATAAACAGCGCAAGCACCGTAACCCCCAGATATACCGCCGACGTTACCGAAAACCTGACCGGGTCGGTCGCCACGACAAGGGCTATAACGTGCATTATCGTAAAAGAAAACGCCACTTTGAAAAATTCGGTGTAGTCGGGCTGCCCTTTGTTTTCCTCCATATGCTCGCCGCAGGCATAGGCGCTTTCCTTGTTGGGCGACTGCTCGCCTTTCGCGGCCAGCCGTTTAAAAACAAAAGATATGCCCGTACACACAAACAAATATATAACAAAAACGACGGGGGGGGCCAATAATATGATTGCCGCGTTATTCATAAAAATTCTATCCTTTCAGGTCATTGATTTTTGTCGTGTCAATCGAAGCGGTATTTTTATAGACCCCGAACACGATGCCCGTGGCCACGACCAGCAGCATTACCTCGATAACGATAATCGTTATCATATATGACTGGGCGGCCGCCATTTTTCCCGTTTCATAACCCGCGCCGATTATAACCAGCGAAACCGCTTTTGTAAGTATTTCGATTGAAAGCAGTATCCGCATGAGGTTGCGGGTGGCCACAAGGCTGTAGATGCCGACGACGATCAACAGCGCCGCCGATATAATAAACAGTATAAACAATAATGTCATTTTTTTTCGATCTCCTTAAAAAAGATAAGCACGCCGAACACGCCCGCCAGTATAATTATGATCTGGCCCAGCAAATCCGCTTTATGCCCGGCCCATATGATAGTCATCTCGTTGCCGGCATTGGCGGCTTCCGCGTAGGGGATCAGCGAATTCAGATGCGGCCAAAGAATGAACAAAGCGCCCGTAAGCACCGCGATGAGGATAACGGGCAGCAATATAAACCTTTTCCGCCTGGCGCGATCCTTTTCCGCCGATTCTTCCTTGCTGATGACCCGGGTCATGCTTATGGCGCTGATAAACACAACAGTGATAAGCCCCGAACAGACCGACAATTCGAACACCGCCGCCAAATGGGCGCCCAGCAAAAACATAATGACGGACAATATAGCGCTGACCGCAGCCAAAGTAATCGCGACTTTTAACAGGTCACGGATCATCACGCAAGCCATTGCGGATATCACAAGCCCGGACAGCAATAAGATCATCACAGGCATATTCAAAGCGCAGCCACCCTTTCTCAAATTCATGAATCATGAATTAATTAAGTATTTCAAAAAAAACGGAAACAGCAGGCCTGTCCCCACGTTAACCGCGGACAGCAATATCTCAGCGAACTTTAACTCCCCGCAGCATTCTTTGACATTTTCCATTCCGGGCGCTACTTTGCCGAAGAATACTTTTTTCTGAAGCAGCAGGAAATACCCCAGCGTCAGTATGCTCGCGCACAGCGCCGCCAGCGCCAAGCCCGGCGATACGCTCCATACGGCCATAACTATCAGCAATTTGCTCCAAAATCCCGAAAGCGGGGGTATCCCCGCCATTGAAAGCAGCCCCAAAACGCTGCTTGCGCCCGTTACGGGCATTTTATAGGAGAGCCCGCCCATAACGTTCATGTCGCGGGTCCCCGTTTGCTTGGCGACAGCGGCGGCATCGACGAATAACAGCGATTTAAACGTCGCGTGGTTGAAAAAGTGCGCCATAGCCCCCATAAAACCGAGCGCGGAGCCTGTGGAAACGCCGAGTACGATATAGCCGATCTGGCTGACGCTTGAGAACGCGAGCATCCGCTTGATATCGTTCTGGCCCATAGCGCTCAGTGCGCCGACTATGATTGAGGCAAGCCCCAAAATGCTTAAAACACGGCCTAAAGCCGGGTCGCACAGGAATATATCGCGGTAAACGCGCATAAGGGCGTATACGCCGGAAACTTTTATGACTACCCCCGCGAGCATAACCGAAACAGACGACGGCGCGGAGGAATGCGCGTCCGGAACCCACGTGTGGAAAGGCACGACGCCTGATTTGACGCAAAACGCGGCCGTGTACAGTATAAAAACCGAAATCAGTGTTACCGGATAATTCCCGCCGCAGGATTTGATATAATCGGCAACGGCGGAAAAAGAAGTGTCCCCCGCCAATACGAATATCAGCGCGGTCGCCATAAGCATCATGGTGGTCGCCAGCGCGGACATCAAAAAATACTTAAACGCGCCTTCCAGCTCGTCCTTTTTTTTATCTATGGCTATCAGCAGGAAGGAAGATATAGCGGTCACTTCGATAAACACATACAGGCTGAATATATCGTCCACCATTACCGTTCCGTTCATGCC
>WREG01000014.1 GCA_009779455.1 Oscillospiraceae bacterium | reverse complement strand
GGCAGGCGGTATTTTGTCGCGGATTATGAGGATAAACCGGTTGAGTTATGATTTACAAAGAATGGACGAAAGGCGGCGTATTTGAATGGGAAAATCATTGGTATTGGCTGAAAAACCGTCGGTAGCCAAGGAAATTGCAAAGGTGTTGGGGTGCAGGCAAAACGGGCAGGGCTGCATCACGGGAGAGCGGTATATCGTCACTTGGGCGCTGGGGCATCTTGTCACTTTGGCCGACCCGGAAAGCTATAACAAAGAATATAAGCAATGGAGCCTTGAACAATTGCCCATGCTGCCGAAAAAAATGAAGCTTGTGGTGATCAAAGAGACCTCAAAGCAATTCAATGTTGTGCAGAGCCTGCTGAAACGGGCGGACATCACCGAAATCATCATCGCGACCGACGCGGGGCGCGAGGGGGAGCTTGTGGCCCGCTGGATATTGATGAAGGCGGGCTGCTCGAAACCAATGAAACGGCTTTGGATATCGTCCCAGACCGATAAAGCCGTGCGGGAGGGGTTCAAAAACCTCAAACCTGCCGCTGATTATTATAACCTGTTTTTGTCTGCGGTATCGCGGGCTGAAGCGGACTGGCTTGTCGGTTTAAACGTAACAAGGGCTTTGACCTGCAAACACAGCGCCGGCCTTTCGGCGGGGCGAGTGCAAACGCCTACGCTGGCAATGATTGTGGCAAGAGAACAGGAGATTAAAAATTTTGTCCCAAAGGAATATTATACGGTCAAAGCCAAGTTCGGCTCGTTTTCCGCCGTATGGATGAACGGCAAAGGCAGTTCGCGGATGTTTGACCGCGCCGCCGCCGAGGCCATTTTGCAGAATATTGAGGGGAAACAGGCCGTTGTCACGGAAATCAATAAGCAATACAAGCACAAAGCCCCGCCCGCCGCATATGACCTCACGGAGCTTCAGCGGGATGCCAACCGCAAATACGCCTATTCCGCAAAACAGACCCTTTCCCTGATGCAGTCGCTGTACGAACGGCACAAGCTGCTCACCTACCCGCGCACCGATTCGAGGTATATCACCGACGATATTGTCGCCACCCTGCCCGAACGCCTGAAAAGCGTCGCGTTCGGCTCATATAAGGAAGCGGCGTCGGCTATTCTCAAAAACCGCCCGCTTTCCGTAAAATATCTTGTCGATAACAGCAAGGTCAGCGACCACCATGCAATTATACCCACCGAGGAGCCGGTTTATATTTCCAATCTTACGCCCGAAGAGCGCAATATCTACGATCTTGTCGTGCGCCGCTTTTTTGCGGTGCTGTCGCCCGCGTTTGAATACGAGGAAACCAAGCTGGCCATATCGGCCGGCAAAGAAAATTTTTTCGCAAAGGGAAAAATCATAAAAACACCCGGATGGAAGTCTGTATATGGGCAGACCTTTACAGATGATGACGAAGACAGCAATGACAACGATATGAAGGAACAGGCACTGCCGCAAATCCGTCAAGGGGATAAGCTTGACATCAAATCCTGCGGTATAGAAACGGGGAAAACAAAGCCTCCCGCAAGATATAACGAGGCTACCCTGCTCACGGCTATGGAAAACCCCGGAAATACTGAGATGAGCAGCGAAATGCGCAGCATTTTAAAAACGACAAGCGGTTTGGGGACGCCTGCCACCCGCGCCGACATCATAGAAAAACTGTTCTCCTCTTTTTATATCGAACGCAGCGGGAAGGATATTCTGCCGACTTCAAAAGGGATGCAGCTCATTGATATCGTCCCGCCTGATCTCAAATCAGCGGAGCTTACCGGGAAATGGGAGCAGGAGCTGTCCCTTATCAGCAGGGGAATGGCAAAAAGCGATAAATTTGTCGAGCAAATGCGTCAATATTCGTCAAAGCTTGTATCTTCGGTTATCGCAAGCGACGCGAAATATGTCCACGACAACGTGACAAGGCAAAAATGCCCGGAATGCGATAAATTTTTGCTTGAAGTCAAAGGGAAAAAGGGGCTTATGCGGATTTGCCCCGACCGTGAATGCGGGTACCGCGAAAGCATATCCGTCGAGACCAATTCGCGCTGCCCCAACTGCCATAAAAAGCTGGAGCTGCGCGGCGAGGGCGAAAAGCGGATGTTCGTATGCATCTGCGGCCACAGGGAGCGCCTTTCGGACTTTGAAAAGCGCCGTGCGGCGGCCGGGGCGAACAAAAACGACGTGAGAAAATACATGGACTCGCAAAACAGGCAGAACATGAATCCCGGGCAGTCGGCGCTTGCCGACCAATTGGCGAAATGGAAAGAAATAAACAAGGGTGATTAAATATGGAATATAGAGAGCTCGGCAAAACGGGCCTTAAAGCCGGAGTTATCGGGCTGGGATGCGAACATCTTGACGGCAAGCCGTATGAGCAGGTCAAAGAAACGGTAAGCGCGGCGCTTGAATACGGCGTCAACATTTTTGACGTGTTTATGCCAGGCAGCGAGGTTCGTCAAAATATAGCGAAAGCCTTGGGACCACGGCGCGGCGAAATCATGATACAGGGGCATATAGGCTCAACGGACGTCAACCGGCAGTATGACATAAGCCGTGAACTGCCTGTCGTCCAAAGATATTTTGAGGATCTGCTGAGAACCTTCGGCGGCTATATTGATTTCGGGATGATGTTTTTTATCGACTCGGATGACGACTATAAAAATGTATTTGAAACGGGCTTTGCAGCTTACGTGGAGCGGTTGAAAACGCAGGGGGATATAAGGCATATCGGGTTCAGCTCGCATAATCCCGAAACCGCCGCCAAAGTGATTGATACGGGCTTGCCTGAAATGCTGATGTTCAGCATTAACCCCGCGTTTGATATGCTGCCGCCGGGGGAGAATATCCTGGAGCATTTTGACACGGGCTTTTCCCCGCGGCTTTTCAGGGGGCTTGACCCTAAACGGGCCGAGCTTTACAAGCTTTGCGAGCATAAGCAAATCGGGATTACCGCAATGAAGGCCTTCGGCGCGGGAAAGCTGCTGTCGCCTGAGCACACGCCCTTTGAAAAACCGCTGACCGCCGCGCAATGCATCCACTACGCGCTGTCAAGGCCGGCTGTGGCAAGCGTGCTGCCGGGATGCCGTACCCGGGCCGAGGCGGAGGGCGCAATGAGATATTTTGATGCCGGAGCGGCGGAAAAGGATTACGCTGAAGTTATCGGTTCCGTACGCAGCGATTTTAGAGGCAGCTGCGTGTATTGCGGCCATTGCCTGCCCTGCCCGGCAGGGATTGATGTTGCGTCGGTCAACAAATGCCTGGATATCGCCCGCCTGGACCCGTCAAATATACCCCCGTCTGTCCGCACCCGTTATTTAAGCGGCAAAAACGAATGCACCGGCTGCGGCAGCTGCGAAAGCCGCTGCCCTTTCGGGGTGCCTGTTATAAAAAATATGAGGGAAGCGGCAAAATTGTTTTTATAATTAAAATATTGTAATTTCATTTCGGTTTTGATTTTATCCGCACGAGAGAACTGTCCCCTTGTGTTACTGACGATTTGTCGCTTACGAAATTAAAGAACGGATTTGAAAATTCAAATCCGTTCTTTTTTACTTGCTTTGTCAACAACTCCAATTACGGCAACTTTTCCGCTTTATTTCAAAACCAAATATTGTCAGGATTAAAAGGATTTAATAAAGTGAAAAAATTTATGATACCTGTAAAGAAGCTAACAATACCCATTACGATAGCTTGAAAGAAATCCATGAGTACACCTCCCCTCATTAAAATTTACTAAAAAAAGAGATATATTTACCGTCGATCTATCACATCCTTATATTCTTTGTAGAACCTCCCTAAGATATGGTATGTTTCATCCCTTGATTTGATAACATCGTCAAAATGCTCATAGGTCATTACTTTATCGCCATATAAGCATAAATCATATGTCTCTGTGACCCTATCTTCCAGTATTCCGGGTATTACAGATGATATTAACAATGTAAATAAATTATCGAACACCCTTAAATCATAATAGTAATCGTTGTGTCCATGCTTGTCTTGAACAGGATGCGTAGCTATCCCTAATAGGAACAAACCGTTTTTAAGGAGCTGTTCACCCGGACGATGCCCTTCTATAGTTTTTAAAAAGACAGGTGACGGCACTGTGTCAGCCCTTATTTTTCAACAAAAGACACAATACCGTCAGACCTCCCCTAAAATTTAAAAGCATTGGCAAACATATTCTCAATGCACTTCCACAGGTTGACGAAGAAATCCCTGACCGGAACCCAAAGCCACGGTATATGCTCCACCAGGTAATCGTCCAGATTATCCCAAAAGTTCGGCTGATACTTATAGTCGCGCCTGTGGGAATTGAAAATCTCCACACGGGGCGGGTTGGGGTCCGCGCCGGGGCAGTAGGTCATGAGGTTGACCACCTTGAGGCTCGCGCCCGGGTCCGCGGCTATGGGCGGGCCGCCCAAGCCGTCCGCCCCGGCGTTTATCACCGTGGCGCTTCCGGCGCGTACATGAACGGTGGTTTTCCCCCCGTACATGAAGATGTTCATCAGCTTCTCGTCCACGGCTCCGTTAATTTCGACGAACACTTCGCTCTTCATCAGGATGTCAGTGAAAATAGCCATATAAATAACGCTTGCGTCCGGCCAGCCGGGAATGTTGAAGCCATTCCTGTCCATAAATGTGGCGTTGCCGAGGCAGGCTTCGATCTTGCCCGCGCCGCCGCCCACGCGTACCATACCATGCCAGGCCATCCCGACCAGCCGGCGGACAAAGTGATCCGGGCAGTCGGGCAGGTCAACGCCCCTGTCGCAGTTGACCATGCATACATTGGTTACATACACGCCGCTGCCATGCCCGCGCACCGCGAACGGGTACGCGTGGGGCGGGAAAAAGGTGTTTTCGGGGTATAATATCCGCAGGCCGGAAAGCCCCGCGCCGCTGCCCAGTGTTATACACGCCGTGTCGGTCAGCGGGCTGCCCGTATCCTTGCCCTGATAAACCATCAATACCGTACCCTCGCTCGAACCGTGGTTATCCCGTATGGGTACAGACGAGCTGCCCCGCAACTCCACGCCGGCCGGGACGGTCAGATTTGCCTCTATCCTGTACCATCCCGCAGGCAGGTAAACGAGGCCCCCTCCTGCGGCGCCCGCGTCGTCAAGCGCCTGTTGTATGTCTGAGGCGGCGTTAAGCGTCGGAAGAGCGTTAAAAAGGGTGCGCGGCGCGTTGTAGGGAGGCTGCGACACGTCATATAAAACGGCTTGCGCGGGTTTATGTTCATTAAAGGCCTGATGTTCAAGCGCCGCCGGGCTGAGGCCCGTGTATTCAAAAAATGCCCCGTTAAGCTCCCCTGTGACTTCACAATCCACCAAACGTATGCATTGATTCGTTTCGGAATCGCCCACCGCGGCGACGCTGCCTTCCAAAGTACAGCGGGTCAATAAAACGGAATATGCGTCGGTGAAGAGTTCGGGCGGTTCTTCCGGGCTGACGGCCGTAGCGCAGTCCAAAAACCGGGAATACGCGATGGCTACATCATTATTTGTCCGTTTTGTATATATAAGCCGTATGCCTTTTTGGTATCCCCGCGCGTGAAGCCCCGTAAACTGCGTCCAATCCAGCGCGGAAATTTCGAAAGCGGTGGTGTTTGCGAGAGTATAGGCGTCGAGATCGGCCTGCTCAGGCGCGTTGAAGGAGGCTCCCGCGGCAAGCCAGTATTTATTGTCAAAATTCACAAATTCGACCACATCCACATCGGAGCTGTCGTGGATTGCAAGCCCTGTCTCCAAGACCGTGCCGTAGAGACCCGACACATTGTACATTTCGTGCGTGCTGCCGAAGGGATCGCCCCAGTCGCCCTCGTAATTATGCAGGCTTATGCCGGCGCCCCGGTAGGAATTGAGCAGCGTGCAGTTTTTGACCGTAGACATCATAGTGTCATACCATCCGGACCGCCCGCCGGGTGATTCGAAGGTGTAGGGGTAGGGCAGCACGCTGTCCAGCCTTTGATTGGGATACCAAACGGTCAGCCCCATACAGCCCGCGTTGCCGCGTATGCGGAACAGCCCGGGGTATTTCGCCGTGTCGGAGGGTACGTCGGCGATGATAAGCGTGCCGTAATCGCCGTCCGATACAATATCCGGGTTCCGCCAATCGCCGCGCAGGGTTACAAAGACCTTCACGTCAATGCCCCGCGTGATGCGGTACTCGCCCTTCGGCAGCCATACCGTGCCGCCGCCCCCGGCCGCGCAGGCGTCGATGGCCGCCTGAATAAAGTCCGTGGCGTCCTCATTGCCCGTCGGATCGACATATCGGCCGCCAATCTCAATTTCGCTTACGTCAACGTCGGCCACAATAAGGCTTTCCGTAGGGAAAGCCGTTGCCGCAAGCTTCGCAGCGTCCCCCGCCGCGCTTGCGCCGACAGCCCCCGCCGCTATAATACCGGCAGCCATTGCCAGCGTCAGGAAAATAAATAATACCTTTTTCATAAAATCGCGCCTTTCATAACATTTTTCCATATTTATTATATCACTTGCAACGGCGTTTGTAAAGCCCAAAATGCAGCAGAAACAAAATTTTGGCGCCAATCTCGCTTAAAATGCAGACAGGATACGCGGGGGTATAGCTTCCCGTCCGTATTCGTTTGTGGTTTTTATTGTTTTCAAGCGATAACAATGACCAAACAAAGACCAACCTTCGGATTTGCTACTTTTAGTCGAAAAATAAAAAACCGTTCAAAGCCTTATAGCTGAACGGTTTCATGGCTGGGGAACCCCAGCTTTTAAAATGATTGGCTGGGGAACCCCAGCTTTTAAAATGATTGGCTGGGGAACCCCAGCTTTTAAAATGATTGGCTGGGGAACCCCAGCTTTTAAAATGATTGGCTGGGGAGGCTGGATTTGAACCAGCGAGTGACGGAGTCAAAGTCCGTTGCCTTACCGCTTGGCTACACCCCAAAATAGTGCATATTTAAAAGTATAGAGGGCAGAGAGCTATGCACCCTGCATTTTGTACTCTGCCCTCTTTTGGGGTGGATGGTCGGGATCGAACCGATGACCTCCAGGGCCACAACCTGGCGCTCTAACCAACTGAGCTACACCCACCATGTTAACTGAACTAAACTTTATTATATAATAAAATAACAGCATTGTCAATATTTTTTCAGAATTTTACGAATTTTACGAAAACATAAGGAAAAATCAAAACGACGGGATCGCTCCCGCCGCTCTGATGTGCTTTTCTTTTGTGCTTTTTCTTTTTATCCGGAGATTATGTAGCTGTCAAAATTTTATGGCTGCGGGTCAATCCAGTATTCTACTTTAACCTCATCGGTTTCCGCATATGAGGATACGTCCAATATCAGCTGCATGGATGACCCGTCGTATGTCAGGTTATCCGGGAAGCCGGCCATATCCGCGTAATCCGTGCTTACGCCGTTTACCCTAAGCGTCAAGGGCTTCGAGACGCTGACCTCAAGCGGATGCAGGAGCTGTATAACCGCGTTTTTGCCATCTGCGGGCACCGTGCTTTCATGAGGCATAATCATGCTGTTCACTATGTTTGCTATTTCGGCGAGAAGGGTTCCCGGGTCATCCTCATAAGCTTCAAAATAATGAGCGCCGCTGCTTGCCAGGTTCTGCATTACCCATAGGCCCTGCGTGATTTTCGGCTGGTCTATGGGAGCCGCGCGGCTTAAATCGCCGCCGTAATAAACCGAGTAAAAATTAGCGTATTCTTTGATCAGGTCCCCCGCGTCCTGGATAGCCTGTATAGCCGCGGGGTCTTCCCTATCATTGCGCCAGTCATGCCAGTCAACCGGCCTTTTGCCGAACTCGTCTATGGGGGACGTGGCCAAGTTGTTATTGCTGGGCCTGCCGTCGCTGATCAAGAAAACGAAATTTTCGCGGTTCGGGTGAGCCGCCGCCAAAGCAGTCAGGTTTGCGTTCGCCCAATCCAGCGTCACGGCCAGATTTGTGCCGTTCAAAGCCATAGAGGGATTCAGGCTGTCCAGCTCCGTAATCAAATCGGCGTATGTGTCGTCGTCAACGGTGATCACGTCGTAAGGCCTGTAGTTGTAAGTTATAAGGTTCACAGACACATCCACTGGGCGGATGAGGTATAATTCGTTGACAAATTCCTTGCCCGCTTTTATGGAGCCTTCCAGAATGTCATAATTGTTCATGCTTGACGACATATCCATGCAGATGACGATATTAGCGTGCTGCGTACGAGGGCTGAAAGTCACCGTCTGAATGCTTTTCAAAGACGGTTCTTTGACGTCGCCGAGTTCGCCGACCTCGTTTATCGCCTCGCTCGTATAGTTGTCGCCGCCGCTTTCTTTCGGCGAGATGTAAACCGTGACCCACCATTCGCCCTCGTCATTGTAATTTGCGACGATGCTGCCGTTTGCGGTTACGGATCCGGGGACAATAGACGCGTCCGATTCGTGATCCGGGTCCGCGGCGGAGCCGCCGTTCGCGTAAGAGCCGATAAACTCGTAATTTTGGGGTATAATGTCATAAATGTGCATCAACCCGTCTATGTCTACGAATACATAGTAGTCGGTAAACTCCACGCCTTCGCCCAAAAGGCCCGACCTGCCCGTGACGCCGGTAACGTCGCTGCCGCTCGTGAGCGTGAAATATCCCGTAAAGGGAAGCGGGACGCCGGTTATGGGGTCAATGACTATCTGACGCACATGTATGCGGAATTTATCCATATAGTGCCATGTGGTGTTTGTGTCTTCAGCAAACCCTCCGCCGCTGTCTATGCGGGCGGTATTCTCATAAAGGCCCGGAACCTGCGCCGCCACATCAAAGGAAAGCGTCAGCAAGCCGATTTCCTCTTCTGAAAGGTCCCATGTGATTGTCCGGGTCACGGGGTCGTAGACGCCGCCGTGGCTTATGCTGGGTTCGTCGATTTCCAAGCCTTCGGGTACAGTATCGGTAACGACGGTGGGGATGAACAGGGGCATACGGTCAAATACCATGTCCCCTATATCGGAAAGCGCGTTGGCATAAAGCTTGTCATAAGGGACGGGCATGAAGCCCCATTTATCATGGCCGGCGGGGGACACATATTTTTCCATAAGGTCTGTATACCCGCTTGTATCAAAGGTCTGAGCCTGATGATCCATGCGTATGGTCAGCAAAATGCCGTCGGGGAAAGCGTTGAAATAACGGTCGCCCTGGGCTTTCATGCATTCTTTCCAGTAATTTCCGTACGGGTCCGTAGTATTTTCCGCGCCTGCTTCCTCTGTCATCCGGAAGTCGGAAATCAATATTATTATGGGTACGCGTTCCATGTCGTCCCCGCTGCGGGCGTTCACGTAATACGGCCCGCTTTCGGGGCGCCTTGCGGGGTCTGAGGGCGTGACTGCGGACGGGGAGAGCAGGCTTCCGTAAGGAGCGTCGTCTATGCCCGTCATTTTGTCGACGGCCGCCGCCAGCAGCTGCGAGGGGTCTTTGCCATCGAACGCGGGCGAATAGTCGAAAATGTGGTCGGCGACGTAGTTATAAAGGTCCTCGTATACAAAAGGCGAATCGAATTGCAGGAACGTGAAATCAGGGTCGTCGCAGCAGTTGCCGTTATAGCCGTATGCCGTCCCGTGGAGGTCTTTTGCGTTCGAGCCCATTATCGAAATGCGGCTGTCGGGGCAGCTGTTTAAAATATCCTGCGCGATATCCGATATCAGATCGCTGCCGTATTCCAGCGCGGACGTGTTGGAGGAACCCGCCTTGCCGCTGTCCATAAAATTCTCCATTGAGCCGGACCAGTCGATGGCGAAAAGAACGTCATAGGCAACTTCCGTCTTGGCATTGAACAGATCAATCGTATAAGTGACTTTGTCGTTCTTCCTCAACTGCACAGGGTCGTTTTCCTCGCCGTTTTCGGCTTCCGCCGCGTCGTTGATATAGGCGTTTTTCTCGACCGGGTACCAAAGATGGCAGGTGGTGTCCGTGTCTTCCTCCTCTATGCCGTCGCCGTATACTATGTGGGCAACGTTGGAATAAAGCCCCGGCTGTTTCACCACAGCGTCGAAGGTGACGGACATTTCGCCTTCATTCTCGCCCGTGAGGTCCCATGTGATGGTGCGGGTCCCTGCATCGTAGGAGCCGCCGTGGCTGATGCTTGACAAAATGACCTCAAGGCCGTCCGGCACCACGTCGGTAATAACGGAGCCGTTAACGTTCGGGGGCGGCGTCTTTTTGTTGTCCAGGCCTATCTTATAAGTGATGATATCCTCGTATTCAACACGGACGGGGTTGCATTCCCTGCCGTTTTGCGGCCGTGCGGGGCCGAATATCTCGTGAAGGTTGATATAGGCGTCCTTATAGGGCAGATACCACATATGGTAGGTGGTGTTGGTGCCCCATTCGCCGTCGTTCAAGTACGCGGTGTTGTCATAATGGCCCGCGTGATCCACGGTAACGTCAAAAGTCAGCTTAATCATGCCAAGGGTCGTTTCTTCTGTCATATCCCATGTGATTGTGCGTGTCACGGGGTTGTAAACGCCGCCGTGGCTGATGCTGTTCGTGTCGATTGCCAGGCCCGAGGGGACTGTATCGGTTATTATAAGCGGGCTTTGGGCTTTTTGGCCGAAAATCTCTTTAAGGGCGTCGAAAGCGTCCCCGTAAGGCGTGTCGTAAGGCACTTTCATGGTGTCCCATTCAACTTTGTTCCTTATGACGCAATCCTTCATGAGGCCGTCGAAGAAGGGGTCGGCGTAGCCCATCGGATGAGGCGCGTTGAAGGTAAGGGGGCTTGTGCCTGTTATCTGGGCGTAGCCGGAAAAATTCAGGTATTCGGAAAGCTGGCTGTCGGTATCAAGCCTCACCGTTATGAGTATGCCCTCCGGGAAGAGGTTCTCGAACCGCAGGCTCTCATCATACATGACGGTTGACCAATAAGCCCTGTTCGGTGTGGTCTGGTTGGCGAGGGAATCCAAGCCGCCCGTCAGGTTGGCCCCTGCCCCGCCGCCGGCCTTGACCTGGTATTTCATCAAATCCGTCATCTGGAAATCGGAAACCAATATTATCACGGGTATGCGCGAACCGTCGCCGCGGGGGTCGATGTCTACGGGGTTGCCGCCCATCGTTGTGGGCAGGCTGCTTCCGTAATGCGCGGTAGAATCCGTGAATTTATCCACCGCGGCCCGCAGGAAAGCGGCGTTGTCGTCCGCATTCAGCGCGTCGTTTTCATCGAAAGCGCTGTTCAGGGCCGCCATATAGGCGCCACGGGGCAAAAAGTCCGATTGATAGGGGATATACACCGTTCCGGGGTTGTTGGCGCATTTTGCCGCATCCGGGGTGTTCATCCCCATGAAGGCGACGCGGCTGTCGGGGTAGTTGTCGAAGACGAATTCGGCCATGTCTTTAATCAGGCCTTTTTCGTAGTCTAGGGCCTTTTCGCCGCCGGAGGTCATGTCCGCGCCCAAAGAGCCGGACCAGTCGATGGCGAACAGGACGTCATATTTTTTGTCTTTTGTCGGGCCGGGGTTGAATATGTCAACGGTATAGGTGATTTTGTCGTTGCCGTGCACCCTGACGGGCGACCCCTCCTCGCCGTTTTCCGCTGTTTTGCTGTCGTTTATATAGGCGTTTTTCTCAAAGGGGCTCCACGGCATATAGAGATATGTTATAACATAGCCGTCGGTTTTTACCTCGGGGAACGGCACCCGCGGCGGGCGGCCCAAAATGGCCGGCTTGTCATAATTCAGAGAATAGCCCACATAGCGGAAAATCTCGCCGGAATGGAACCTTATCTCGTCGGGGGGCCTGCCGGGGTCCCGCACGAAGGGGTCGCCTTCAAATACATAGTTTATGATATCGTCGTCCAGCTTCTCGTTCCAGTCGTCCCAGAGGCGGAATTCCTCCGTCAGCTCCACAAGCCCGGAACGGGTGTAATAGTAGATGATGGTGGTCCCGTTCACGACGCCCGGCATGGGGCGGGGTATATTGCCGGGGTCGGGGTCGAACACCGTCGGGCCGCCGTTGACCTTATAGCCGATATATTCGTACCTGTACCTCGCGCTGACCTCTATTTCCCCGGGCGGTATCCAGCTCGCGGGGTAGTGGCCTATAGCCGGGTCGAAAGAGGACGTGCGCTCGGGCAGAAGGATGTTGGACGGGTCTTCGAATTCAAGGAAGCGCTCGACCACGACGGCTTCATTCGGGCCGCCCTGGGGTATGTACTGCAGCATAATGACGTGGTTCGACCAAAGGTTCGTGAAAACCGGGTCTGAGGGCGGGGGGCCGACGTCAACCGGGTTGCGGTCGATCTGGCTGGCGTAATACGTCCAGCCGGGGGGCGCGGGAATAGTGCCCAGGAAATAGGGGGTCAAATAGAAGTCGCTCCCCACTGGGATATTTATGATTTCAACCCTCGGGTGCAGCTCGTTGCCCGTGTTGCCGAATTCGGTGTACATAACGGTGACGGAAACCTCGTCCACCTTCGTGGTTGCCGTTTCCTCGTAAAGCAGGATTATGGTGTAGTCTCCGTTGACCGACGGTATGGCCACGGGGGCCGTGTAGCTGCCGGGGTAGGCGGGCCGCGAGTCGTCGGTCCACTTGTGCATATCTATGGTTTCATAGGTCAGCCCGTTATAAACAATATATTGCTGGGCGGTTATGCTGAACGGGTCGCCCGCCCTTACCGTAAAGGTCGCGGGGGGCAGGAGGTCGGCGTAATACAGGCCCGCGTCATAGGGCAGGTTTTCATGCCATTTCACCGTGACCATGTAGGTGGTGCTGTAGTGGAGGGTTATCTCCTTGTCCCCGTCGATATAGAGGCTCGGGGGCGGGCCGGGTATGAAGCTGCCGCCGGGCAGGGAATAGCCTTCGTAGACATAGCGCTTGTCCGTCACGTTTAAAACCGGGGGCGTGTGGTCCTCCGTGACGAAGGTGTCGCCAATATCAACAAGGTAATAGTCGTTGTTGTGGAGCACGTTTGCCTCGTTCTGATACTCGACGTAGTGCACCGTGACGGCATTTTGGGAATTGTCAAAATAGATGATAACGGTGTGGTCGTCCGTCACTTCCGTATAGACGGGCCTGTCGGGCAGGCCGTATACAATCGGGGGCATTGGCGATTCCTCGGCGTTTTTGACATAGGCGACGTAGTTATAGAAGCCGCCGCTGCCGTCGGGTATGGCCGCGCGGACGCTGTCGGGCAGGAAGAAGGGGTCTCCGCTGGTTATGGGGAAGCTTACGCTCGGCTTAAGCTCGGAATCGTCGCCGATATAGCGGAACTCCACCGTTATCGTGGGGTTTTTGGCGAAATAGAGGTATATATGCTCCTCGCCCGTCACGTCGGATATTGTCGGGGAGGGCGGCGGGCCCGGGATCATGTTCCCGCTGTCGGGGGCGTCCCCCAGCGTATAGCCCATGTATCTATAAGTGCCGCCGTCAGAAAAGATGTCCGTCATTGAAATGGTGGATGTGGTGTAATTCCCGTGACGCGGCACTATGATGCTCCGATTGGGCTTCAAGGCCGTGAAATGATCGTTATAATCGACATAATGCTCGACAACGGCGGCTATGTCGGTGGCGTGGAAGGTGCTGTTCGTCCTGTCTATATCGGGCAGTTTCACCGGCGGGTCTTCGTAATCTATGGACGCGAAATTCTCAAAGAACCCTCCCCTGTCTATATGCACCCGGAACGGTATCTCGTAGCCGTTCGGGGGCAATACGCCGAATTCCCATACAAGCACCTGCACCTGTACACCATCAACAATAGCTGTTTCAAATCTAAGATTGCCTTCATATTGGCCGGAACTGCCTTTAACATAACTCACGCCCGGCGGCAGATAATCTCTGACTGTTACAATTATCGTTCTGGCGCGCATATTCATCTCTCCGGCACCTATCAGGATATTATGGTCATGGTGGCTGTTGTGTGCGCGTGTGAAAGTAACGTCAATTTTACCGTTTATAGGGTACACATATCCGTCGGGCAGATATTCTTTACCTACCGGCGTTGTGCCGTTTTGACTGCTGTCTGTCCCGTCGAGAGGCAACAGAGCCAAAACAGGCCGTGTGCCGGACGTCCAGCCGTTATTCGGGGAAAATATACTGTTGCGGTTAACGACTACGTTGACTTCCGTACCTAAATAATTCAAGCCGTGGATGGTGATGAAATAATCTTCTGGCACACCGTTAGTCCACGCCCCTAACAGGTAGTTTAATTTATAGCCCGCGTCGTTCCGCAACTCGTTGTATGTTATTTTAATGTAGCGTTCTTCGGCATTTGAATGCAGCGTATGCGTAGCTCCCGTACAGGCGCAAAGAGTAAATGGCGCAGGCGGTGCAGGTGCAGGCGGAAACGGCACTGTATAATCCAGCGCGGGTAATCCGGGGTTCCCGTTTATTTGTAAATTGGAAGGAACGCCCGGCTGCCTGTTATTAGGCGTAAAGCCGATCACCGTACCGTCGTTGGCGCCGAACCCGTTAGCGGAAGACTGTATATCGCCGATTTCTATCGGGTAGTTGGATTCCACAGTCATTTTCCCGTCTATCGAGGTCGTGGGAAGCCCGGCCAGCGAATTCGGCAGAAGCATATTTGTGGGCGTATAAGTTTCGACAAAATTTTTCATCGTAAGCAGACCCGTACCCTGTACGGTGGACTGTACCCACTGGCCTTCATAGCGGGTTCCGTCGCCGCCCACGTGAATGTTATAATCTATATATTCATTCACATCTACAGGCACAGGAAATTCAAGGGTTCCGTTATCAGGAACATTATGATAAGAAGCTGTCTTTTCACCCGCCGATTTATCAACATAGACAAGGGTCGTGACGTTATAGTCGTTGTTGGCGTAATAGCGGATGGGGTTAAGCAGTTTTTGGTTCGCCGAAACAAGGGCGTAGCCGGGGAATGTCGGCGGCTTGATGTAATAGGACTGGCCCGTCTGCCCGGCAAGGAACTGCGGGTCGGCCAAGGGAAGGCCCGTTGCGTTGTCAATGAACCGCACCTCGGCCAAAGCGCTCTTGCTCACCCAGTCGGCTTCCACCTGCATTACGGAATAGGACATTACGGTCAGCTCCGTGCAGTCGTGGGCTATGTAGTTGCTGAAAAAGCCGAAGCCGCTGTCGCCGCTCAAGGGATTGAGGTTGTTTGTGCGGAGCATGCCGTCCACATATATCTGGAACCGGTGGGTCACGGGGTCGCTCTCCACGCGGACATATTCGGGCCAATCGTAGGTTTCATCAAAACCAACGGCATAGGTGCTTATAAGGGTGCGTTTGCTCGGATCATTGAAATTGGCGGGGGTGTCCATCGGCGCGCCGTTCACGGCATAAAGCTTCAGGTCGGCGCAGCGGCCCTCTTCGGGGTATTCCTTGTCGCGGGCCTCCAAAGTTATGGCGTAGCCGTAATATTTCCCGCCCGGGTCAATGTACCCGTTGAAAAGGAAGCCGCTCTGGTCAAGGGCATGGAGGCCGAGTTCCAGAGGGCGTATCGCGAAAGAGATGCTTTTAAACGCGCTGTATTCGTCCGCGAATATGTAGTCCATGTTCGCGTCGGTCTCGTAGCCCAAAAACACCATGCTGGTGCTGTTTACATAAATATGGTCGGGGGATGTGTCGCCCGTATATAAAGTGGCGCGCTCGCGCGTGTACGCGTAGTCAAAACCCGGATGGTCCACATATCGGCTCCACGCCGTCTGCTCGGCGCAAAAAATCGGCGGCGGGGGGCTGGGCGGCGTGTAGGGGTGGTTGAAAATCACGGGATACCCCAGCGGGGCGGCCAGGGTACCCTCCACCAGCGTGTTTATAAGCATTGTATACCCCGAGACGGCGACGCAAATCGCAATAAGGCCCACCGTCAGCCGCACAAAAGCCGAATTTTTATTATATCCTTTAATTCTGCCGAAATTAAAAAATCTTTTTTTGCTTTTTTCTCTCATGGTTATGAATTTCCCTTTTTGTTTTGTTCACCGAGTGATCTTTTGGATTATTATATTACAATTATATGTAATAAATCAATATCTTTTCATGAATTTTCAAACATAATTCAGTATAAATATTGCCGATATATACTACATTTTGTACATTCATTAATATGCCACACATTATATGCCATTTATAGTGTATTATGTTAAAAATTTTCAACACATTATATGCATATTGCACATAATAAGAGTTTGTCATAGTATATCTGAATACTTTTCAAATGTCAAGTGTTTTTCACAAAAAAATAAAGAAATCATGAAAGGGCTTGACATTTTGTTTTTTTCAGTGTATTATAAAAACACAGAGGCCAACGCCGCAACGAACCGCAGTTCGCAAGCGGCTACGCCCAAAAGAAAAGTGGAATAACCGCTAACCTTTGGACTGGGGAGCGGTTATTTTTCTTTTGTGACAAGCGAAAGTACGGGACGCCGTTGCGGCGTCCCGTAATATAGATAAAATCTTGTTGCAGTCGGGACGCCGCAACGGCGTCCCCTACAATTTTAAAGCCCCATACGCTAATTTTTCAGCGTTTTGCATTCCTCGACCAAATCTTCAAAGCCGTCAACTATGTCGGCCGCGCAGCGCGTCCCCGTGGAGACCGCCTCCTCGTAATGGCTGCCCTCGAAATAGCTGCCGTAGTCGTTCGACGGCACTATATAACCGACCGCGTCGTTGCAAAGGCCGATTCCGACAAGATAGCCGTCAACCATATCTTTAATCGGCTTGTAGTCCCAGCTTTTGCCCGTGTATGAATCTTCCGCGCCGAACGCGCCGCCCAAGAACACCTCCGGCATCATCTCGCCGGGGATGAACATGAATTTCAGGCTTTTGCCCATCTCGACATAGCCCGTTTCGGAAACAAAGCGTATATCCTCCATCTTTTTGCCGTCTTTAACAGTGTCGTTGTAGGTGACGTGAAGTTTTGAAAGTGCGTAGAACAGCGGGTTGTCCACGGACATCAGAAGCTCCTTGCAGCGGACGTTGAGCATAGGCTCTATCTCTTTGAATTCGGCCTTGATGCTGTGCTGCGCTATGGCCGCGCCGTAGGCGATGATATCATGGGGGAAATCCAGCCCTTCGGGGATGTTCGGCCCGCGGTTGGCGGCGATTGCCGCTTCCGGCCCGTTGAAAAACAGCCCGTTCTCGCCGTTGGCCTCTATCTCTTTGCAGCAGTAATAGGGGAAGTCGCCGCTTACGGTTTTGTTGTACTGCCCGAAGCAGACCGGGTGCGCGGGGAGGAAAACGGCCCTTGTGGGGCGGCTCCCGTCGTCGGGGACGAAGCGCAGGCTTGCCAAATCCGTCACCATCACGTCGGGCTTGCGCTTGTCGCGCACGAAAGAGGTCGCGTCCACGACGGAGGCGTAAAGCCTGCCCTCTTTCATATCGGCAAAGGCGCGTTTAATTGCGTCGGCGGACTTCCTGTGGAGGTTGCCCATAAATTTATCGTTCCTGCCGGAGACAAAGCCTTCCCTCCTGCCCAGAAGCGCGTAAAACGGGTTGTATTTTAGCGCTTTTGGTATCGGCCCCCACAGGCCCTGCGTATCAATGCATGAATGTGAATGGGTCGCGGCGACATTGACCGTTATGATGTTGTTCTCGGCGCAGAAACCCTCCAAAAGCCGCCTTATCTCGCGGATGTCGCGGTTGGATATGCCGACGCAGTCTATAACGGCGAAAACGGACGTACCCCTGCCGCTCCCGTCGTCAAGGCAGAAGCATCTGACCATCTGGTCGTCGAGGGCGTCCTCTACGCGGTTCGGCGGGAAGGCCAAATAGCCGCCCAGATAATACTCGCCGAAGCCTATGTCGTCGGGCAGGAGGCTCGCGTCGGCGTAGCCCAGCTTCCATTTCGCGCCCGCGGCGGGTTCCGTAAGGAAAACGTCGTTGCCCGGCATGAAATGCTTGCTCTCGTAATTCCCCGAATTCGGCCTTTCGACGTCCGGCATCACGGAAGCAATGCCTTTGAGGCCCGTCATGAGCGCCTTATGCTTCAAATCGTTGATGGGCCGCCTGTTTTCTTCTTTT
>WREG01000013.1 GCA_009779455.1 Oscillospiraceae bacterium | reverse complement strand
TGTAATATTTCCGTCACTGAACGAGACCGTTACCGTTTTAATGCCCGCGCCGCTTATAACATCGCCGGATTCCAGCGATAACGCGTATCCCGTTACCTTAAAAGAGCTTCCGTCGGCGTATGAGGCCGTTACCGCAAGCCCTGACATATCGGCGCAATCCCCGTCCGCGTATACGGTTTTCGCGGGAGGCGCCGCCGTTATCCCCGTCAGCTCCGTTTCGTACAGCCGCAGCTGCCAAACGGAGTTTCCGCGCACGGCGGCGTATAAAAAATCATCGTCAGCCGCCATGATGTTAACCGTGCTTTCCGGCAGCCCGTTTCCGACGGACGCAAAATTCTCTTCGCCGCCATATAAAGCGAAAACACCGCTTTTTATCTCGGTTTCCTTGTTTTCACCGTCAATATCTTCGCTGTCGGCGATTGTGCAGTCGGCCGATACGTATATTGCCCCGTTTTTTGCTTCAATGGCTTTTATGTTCTGCCGGATGCCGGGAAGGCCGTCCCGCGTTTTTGCAAAACTCTTTCCGTCTTCCGAAAAATACAGCCCCCTGTCAGTCCCTAAAATATATATTTCGCCCGAAGCGACGACGGTGTTGATGATTTCGCCTTCGTTAAACCCGGCGGACGCTTTTATAAATTTGTTTTTTTCAAGAACATACAGTTCGTTTTCGGCAAGGCCTGAAATATCAAGGCCGAATATTGTGTTTGATATAAAGATTTTTTCTCCGGCGGCAAAAAGGTTTATAAACATCGAATCTTCAAAATCCGCGCTCAGTTTTTTAAACTTTTGGCCCGAGTCCTCGGATACATATACATAAACTTTATAAAACGCGGAGAAATCAAGCGCCGCGGTTCCCCCGCCGGTTATATAGGCGTCAGGGGTTTTATATGAAAACGTAACCGTGTAAATTTTTCCGTCAGGTGAAAATATAAAATTATGGACGCTGTTGCCGGGAAGGCCCGCAGGGGAGAGTTTTTCCCATGTTTTCCCCATATTCCGCGTTTTATAAACGGTTTCGTGATCCGCCGCGAAAACCGTTTTTTCATATACCCCGAAATTTAATATCGCTGTATCAAGCCCGGACGAAACGGGGATAAAGCTTTTGCATTTATTGTCCGAAAACAATAATTCCCCGTCCGACAGCGCAAAAACCCCGCCCGGAGCCGTTTTTAAACCGCTTATATCCGCGTCCCTTAAGCCGCCGTTTGAATTTATGAACGATGCCCCTCTGTCCGGGGACATAAAAAAGCCTTCCCGCCCGCCTATGTATAAATTGCCGCCGTCAGCCAGCATTGAATATGCCGTCTTAAAAGGAACCGCGCCGTCAGCGCCCGAAACGCTGAAGTTTACTCCGTTGTCGTATGACATGAACAGCCCGAAGCTGTCTTTATCGGCTCTCAGCGCGAAAATGCCGCCGCCGTATGAATATAAAATCTTCGCCGTGAAATTTTCGTTTACAGGCTCCCATAAATTTTCTGAGCCTTTTAATTTATACAGGCAGTCCGATATGCCCGCATATAATGTGCCGTCTTTTACCGTCAATGAATAAACTTCGCGGTCGCTTTTGCCAAGGCCGGAATTGTTTTTTGCCCAGCGCCCGCTATCCTCATTAAAGAAATAAATACCGCCTTTGTCCCCGTCAGCTTCATGTTTCACGGTTCCCGCGGCTATCCCGCCGTCAATTGCCGCCATAACAGATATGTTTGCGTTTGAAAGCCCGCTGTTGTACCGCCTGAATGTATCTCCGCCGTCGTATGAGCCGTATAGCCCGTTATTTTTGCTCGCGGCGAAAATTTTATCGCCTTTTGCTATGACAGAGGTGATATCGGGTATGCGGGCGGCAAGGCGTTTAAAATTAAGCCCGTTGTTTTCGGAAACGAATATCCCGTAGTTTTCGGTGCCGACGTAAATTTTATTCCCGTCTGACGCGAGGGCCGTTATATTGGCGTGGGCGAGAGAGGCGCCGCCGCACGCGGGAATCCATTCATAACCGGAATTGACGGATTTGTAAAGCCCTCTGAAAGTCCCCGCAAACAAAACGCCGTCTGATTTCGCAAGGCAAGTGACAGCCCCCGAAAACGGCCCCCCCTGCGAAGGCTGCCAAAGAACCGCTCCGCCGCCGTCAGGCGGAGCGGATAAAGAAAAAAATCCCGCCGGAAATAAAACAAATGACAAGACAGATATTAATATAAAACCAATAATTTTCCGTTTTTTCATAAAAACCCAAACATATGGGGGCAGGCAAAACGCAGCTGTTTCTTATGTGCGTAAAACCTGCCCCACGGCCTAACCCCTAACCTCTAAATCCTATTCATTCCGGTTTTTCCGGCATTTGCTGAAGCTTGGCTACGAAGCGCAGGACTACTCTGGCGTCTGAAGCATCCACCTCATTGTCGTAATTAACGTCGGCGGCGGCAAGAAATTCATTTTCGAGTATCGTGAGCTTGGCCGCGTGCCGCAATACCGCCCGGGCGTCAGAAGCGGATATGTCCCCCGTTCCCGTGACGTCGCCTTTAACGACTATCAGTACCTTATATTTTTCCGTTTCACCCGCAATAAGCCTGGCGGTCATGCCTGTCGAGAGTTCCGCGCCGTTTTCCGCTTCGCTGCCGTCTTTGTTAAAAAGCTTTATAAATTCTTTTTCGTTGACGTTATTTTTAAAGCCGTCAACTGTGCTTCCCGCGGAAACGTCGGCCACGGCGCTGGCCCCGCCTGCGTTTGCAATTATACTTACATTGCTTATTTCGGTAATATAGTTTATAACGGTATTGCCGGTAATATTATTAATAACCGTTATGCTTCCGGGGGTTGTATCGCCGGCAGCCCTGCGTTCGGATTTCCCGCAGGCCGGGCAGGCCCTTTTTTCAAAACCTTCGCCGTCCGGCTGCCAATCGCCGTAATTATGGCTGTTTGTCACGGGGACGGCCTGCCTGTCGTATTCCCCGCAAATCCGGCATTGTCGCGACCTTTCGCCCGGTGAGCTGCATGTGGCGATATTTGTAACAATCCAGGAACCGTATTCGTGGTCGTGCTGCCCTGTTGGCGCGGAAGCCGTAGGTTTAGTGGGGTCGGCGGTTGTCGGCGGTTCTGTTGTTGCGGCCGTAGGCGGCTGCGTTGTTGTGGGCGAGGTGGAGGTCTCCACTGTTACGGTGAACTTCTTCGGGCTGCCGCCGGAAAAGTTGACCGTGAAGGTTTTCGCCCCTTCGGACAGCGTATTAAGATAAGCCGGTGTCAGAGTTATGCTTGTCGTAACCCTGTTGAATATGCTGCCTGTTTTAACTTCGGTATAACTGCCGCTTGCAATGCTGTTCCCCGTGACGGAACTGAATGTAAGCCCGTTAAGCGTAAAATCAATTGTTATTTCCTTGTTTGAGCCTTTTACATAGGTTAAATCGGTTTGTTTGAGCGTCGCGTGTTTTCTTGAAGAAATATTCCCGCATATCGTACAGGCGCTTTCTTCATTGCCGCCGCCGGCGTCATTCCATGTGCTGTATGTGTGGCTGCCCGTCGCGTTTACCGTCCGCGTTTCGGTTGCCCCGCATGAGCATTTGCGCGTGTCGATGCCGCCGGCCCCGCAGGTAGGGGCTTCCGTCGCAGCCCAATTGCCAAAGGCATGGACGTGGTTTACGGTAATTGTGAATGTCTGGTCATCGCCGCCGTTGAAGCTTACGGTAATTTTTGTCGTGCCTTCGGGCAATTTGTTTAAATAAGAGGCTTTTAAAGTTACCGCCGTAGAATTCTCTTTAGTCAAATTATTGTAAACATAATCAGGCGTTCCCGCCGTTGTGAATCCGCCTTTTAACCCGGCAATATCTTTGAATTTAAGGCCGTTGAGAGTAAAAGTAATTGTAATATCCTTAGCGGCGCCTCTTGATATAGTTGCGCTTGCCGGAGTCAATTTCGCGGATTCAACGACTGATATGGTCAGTGTCTGCGGGTTCCCGCCGGAAAAATTGACCGTGAAGATTTTGTTCCCGCGTGAAAGCGTATCCAAATAAGAGGCTTTTATGTCTATGAGCGACCCGGATACGTTATAATCACTGCCTGTGATGCCATTCCCAGCAATAGAAGTGAAAGTATGCCCGTTCAGCGTAAAATTGACCCTTACGTCAGTATTCCCTTTTACATATGTAGCGCTGGCAGGGTTCAAGCTCGCCGACCGGATCATTGTTATGGTAAATTTTTTAGAGTCGCCTCCGGAGAAATTGACGGTGAATTCTTTTGCCCCGGCGGAAAGACCGTTAAGATAAGCGGCTTTTATGGTGATGCCTACCGTTGTATAGCCTGTGAAAATATTGCCTGTTCTGATGAGGTCATAATGGCTGCTTGTAATTCCGTTCCCCGTAATGGAACTGAACGTATAGCCGTTAAGATTGAAGTTGACTGTTATATCGCCGGAGTTCCCTATAATATGAGAATTTCTGGATACGGTTAGCTGCGCGTTGTTGAGCGTTGTTACGTTTATGGTTTGAGGCTCGGTGTTGTTTGAAAACATAAAGGTAACGGCGACATTGGTTCTGGGCGTGCCGAGCTTATTGAAAAACGCTTTTTTTAAGGTTATAACGCCTGTCGAATAGTCCGCCGAATAGTCCGTGCCGGCAACGAAAACGGTGGCGCCCGACCGTATTCCGGTCAGGGTATTGCCGTTCAGTGCGACGGTTATTGCCCTGTCGTTTTCTTCGTTGCTTATATACCTTATGCTGTTTTCCGGCAGGGTTGAGTTCGTTACAACGTTGAATGTTACGGTTTTATGGGGAGGGTCGAGCCTGCCCGTATCCGCGCCGTCGTCAAAGCTGAAATAAAGCTCGAAGCTTTGCTTGCCGAACGGCAGATTTCTCAGATAATTCTGGCTGAAAGTAACCGTATCATTTGAGAATGTATAATCCGACTTGTCAACAAGCTGGCCGTTGTATTTTATTTCATCTTTAAACTCAGTCCCATGGTAATCAATGATTTTTACGGCTTCAGAGCCCCCCGTAGTCTTATAGTAATTAATGATATCCCTGTCCAGATCCGCGTTGAAAAACATATAGTTTATCCCTTGTGATCTGCAATAATTCATTACGGACGACGATTGGGTATTGTTCTCGCAGCGGACGGTAACGGAGCTGTCGTCCTCAACCCTAAAAGTGTTGTTGCCGGCGTCAAAGCTGCTTATTTTTTTCCCTATGGCGTTTTCTTTTATATTGTCGCCTGTGACGCTTTCGGGTATTATAAGCTTCAGCCCTCCGGGGAAGCCGCCGACGTTTGCCAAAACGGCAAACCCTTCAATTGACGTTACGCCGTCCAAAACGGCATAAACGCTGTTTTCGCGGGCAGGAGGGTAGAAAGAAAGGGTTTCCGGATGCAAAACATACTCTTCCCCGTCCGGATTGCCGTCCAGGCATATCGGCCCGTAGTAAAGCACCCCGTCATCGGAGAAATAGCCAATTCCGTCCTCTTTTTCGAATTCACTGTCCACGAAAACATTTTTAAGGTTTACACAGCCGGTAAAAAACGTCCTGAAATCCGGGGAGCCGGGGTCATCTTTTATCCCGCTCGGGCCTTTAAAGCTTTTCGGCAGATAGATAAATTCAAGGTTTTTCGCTCCGTTAAAAGCGTATTCAGCTATATATGCCGCATCGCCGTCAGTTAAAATAAAACCTTTGTCAAGCTTCCCCGCAGGGTACGCCAGCAGCTTTTTGTCGGCGGTGTTATCATAAAGCGCACCTTTTTTTGCGGAAAATTTATGAACCATATCTTTTTCATCACAATCAAAAGCCTTTAGGCCGTTAAGGTTTTTAAACGCGCGCTCGTCTATCTCCGTAACGGACGCGGGGACAGATATGTGCGTGATTTCCTGTTTCCCTTCAAAAGCCCCGTTATCCAGCTTTGTAACGGGGAGCGGCATGCCGTCATAAGCCCCCCCGTCGTTAATAATAATCTCATCGGGGATTTTTATATTGCTATAGCCGGATCCGACATATTCTTTGATCGTCGCGTTTTCAGCGTCAACAGCTTCCGCTATAAAAAGCGACTCTGCGGGTTCGGTAAACTCGTCGTATTTATAAAAGCTTACGGACCCCGGGGATTTTTGAACCCCGGAGAGGGGAAGCTTCGTATGGTCTTCGCCGTTCCACACATATACCTTGCCCGGGGTTGCCTCTATATTAAAGGCGTCGTCTATTTTAAAATCCGCTTTGGCAACTTCAAAAGTTATTTCCAATATTTCAAGGTAAGGCGAGGTAAGCGGGGAGGCGCTGGCGAATGAACAGGCCACGTTATTGTCGTTATAGCTGAAGCCGAGAATATTTTTTTCCTGAAGCCCCGCCGTGCAGATATAATCATCTTTGTCCACCCCCATGGGAGGGGCGAAACAGTTGGTGGAAACGCTGCCGAACTTCAAGCCTGCCGGCGTTTTGACAAAGAAAGTCATAGCTTCAAGCGCAGACGCGTTTTCTATGTATACCGTAACCGTCACATATTTACCGGCGCTTGCCGCGTCAAAGTTGACGGAAATGTCAGATACGCCGATTAAAAGATTATCGCCCTCCGCTTTTGTTTCAACGCGCGATATAAAAAAGACCGAAAGCGTGATGCCGAGGCACAATATGACCGTTAAAACGGAAATCAAACGTTTTTTCATGTGAAATCAACCTTTCGTTTACATACTATTCAACAAGATACATTATACATAATAAATAACTTAAAGTCAATCTCCTTTAGAAAAAATGACCTTGCATTTTGTAAACTTTTTATATATAATTATCTATAGTATTGATAATGCCAGTCATTGTATTAAAATTGTGCTAAAATATTTTCAATTCAAAATTCAAAATTCATAATTCATAATTAAATGCCGAGCAGTTAGATTTTATTTGTTTTACATTTTACCGCCCGATTAGATTAAAGAAGTTCTAAATGAATTAAAATAATTTTAAGGAAGAAAAAAATGCATCTTAAGTCACTTGAATTGCAGGGCTTCAAGTCTTTTCCCGATAAAACGTCCCTTTCTTTCGGAAAGGGCATGACCGCCGTTGTGGGGCCCAACGGCTCCGGCAAGAGCAATATATCAGACGCGATACACTGGGTTCTGGGCGAGCAGTCCAGCAAAAGCCTTCGCGGGTCTAAAATGGAGGACGTGGTGTTCAGCGGCACGTCCACGCGCCGCGCCCAGGGCTTTGCGGAGGTGTCGCTGAAGCTTGACAACAAAGATAAGGCCCTCGCGTCTGACGGCGACGAAATAACCGTGACAAGGCGGTATTACCGCTCGGGCGAGAGCGAATACCTGCTGAACGGCACGGGCGTGAGGCTCAAAGATGTGCTGGAGCTTTTTATGGACACGGGCCTCGGCCGCGACGGGTATTCGATGGTGGGGCAGGGCAGGATTGAGGACATGGTTTCCGCGAAATCTTCGGGACGCCGCGATATGCTTGAAGAAGCGGCCGGGATAGCCCATTACCGCTACAGAAGGGGCGAAGCGGAGAGGAAGCTCCGCCAGTCGGAGGAAAATCTTGTAAGGCTCCGCGACATATGGACGGAGCTGGAATCACGGGTCGTACCGCTCTTTGAGCAAAGCGAAAAGGCGAAAAAGTTTTTGGGTTTGGCAAATGAGAGGAAAGAGCTTGAAATAGGGCTTTGGCTCCATACCCTTGACCGCTCCGCGGACACTATAAGGGGGCAGTCGAATAAAATTGCGCTGGCCCAGTCCGAATATGCTAAGATAAATGACGAGCTGGACGGCATTTTTGAGGATATCGAAAACTCATCGTCCGAAATAAAAAATAGAACCTTAAAAATAGAGGAAATACAGAACGACGGCAAGCTGTATGAAGAAAAAGCGGCGGCGATTGACGCTTTGTCCGCCGTTGACATGAATTCGATAGGGCATAACAGCGAAACGGTCAGGCGCATAAAAGAAGATAAGGCATCGGAGACGGATATAGAAAAACATCTTGACGAACGCATAGCTGAAGCGCAAACGGGCATAAAACTGCTTGAAAAAGAAATTGCGGGCGGTGAAACGGAGCTTGGAAAAGCCGCGAAAGAGCTTGAAAGCGTAAAAGCGGAGGACAGCGGCTACACGGAAAAGGCGGCAATTTTAAGCAGTGGGCTGTCGGAGCTTTCATTGGAGCTGTCAAGGCAGAAAATAGCCGCTTCATCGGCGCTTTCCTCCGTACGGGAGATACGGGAGAGGCTTTCGGCCGTGGGGGAAAACCGCAAACATCGGCTTTCGGAAATAGAGGGGCTTGAAAAGGAAAAGGCCGAGACTGAAAAAACGGTATCTGAATTAAATGAAATTGTCACGGAGAACAAAAACGCCGTCGCGGGGTATAATTTGCGGATATCTAATAAATCGGCGAAGCTTCAAAAGCAGAAGGAAGAACTGGACGCACTGAACATGAAGCTTTCGAATAAACGCTCACGGCTTAAAATGCTGGACGAGATGGAAAAAAACATGGAGGGCTATTCCGGCAGCGTGAAAGCGGTCATGCGCGAGGCGAAGCGGGGCAACCTGCGGGGTATACACGGCGCGCTTTCGCAGCTTATCAGCGTAGACGGCAAATATTCCACCGCCATCGAGACGGCCATGGGCGCGGCCATACAAAATATTGTAACGGATAACGAAAACGACGCGAAAAGGGCCATAGGCTTTTTAAAGGACACGAACGCGGGCAGGGCGACATTTCTCCCCCTTTCCTCCATCCGTGCCAACCCCCTGCGCGAAAACGGCCTTGAAAACTGCGAGGGCTATATAGACGCCGCGCTGAACCTCGTCGGCTGCGACGCTAAATACAGGGACGCGCTGTCCTCCGTATTGGGCAGGACGGCGGTGGCTGACAGCCTTGACTCCGCCATAGCCATATCGAGGAAATTCGGCAGCCGCTTCCGAATCGTCACCCTTGACGGGCAGGTCATAAACGCGGGGGGTTCCATGACGGGCGGCACGAGGGTGCAAAGCTCCGGTTTTCTTAGCCGTGCCAACGAGACGGAAAAGCTTCACGCCGATATAAAAGAGCTTGATGAAATAATAAAGGGCCGCGCAGGGGAATATAAAACCGCGTCGGAGGAGCTGGCGGCCGAAAAGGCGGCCGGGAGCGGCGCGGCGGCCGAACTCGCGCGGGCCGAGGAAGAAAAAATAAATAAAGAAGCCGGGCTGAATCTCGTGTCGGGCAAATTAAAGCATGCGCTGGAATTGCTGGCGGAGCTTGAAAACGAGGCGGAAGGCGCGGAAGCGCGGATAAAAGCGTTTACGGAAAGCGGCGAAATGGCGGAAGAAGAAATAAAACGGCTTGAAATTGAAATAAGCGAAAAAGAAAAATCCCTTTCGGAAATAACGGGCAGCAGGGACGCCCTGACCGAAAAAAGGGAGCGTTTCGGCGGGATTATGAACGCCGCAAACCTGAAAATAGCCGAAGCGAAGAAGGATATATCGTCAAAACGGGAAAATATTGAAAGCTTCAACCGCCGCAAAAGCTCACACTCCGACAGGCAGCGGGACTTGGACGTGCAGATAGCGGCTTTGCTTGAAAAAAACGCGGAGCTGACGCTTAGGATAGAAAAAAACAAAGAAGAAGCGGCGGCCCTGCGGAAGCAATGCGAAAGCACGGTGGCGCGCACGGCGGAGCTTGTCAAAACCCGTGAGGGATTTGAGAAAAGGGTATCTGATCTGCGCTTATCGGAACGCGGCAAGAACGCGGACAGGGAAACAATGAGCGGTGAGCTTGTCCGCCTTGAAGAACGCCTTCTCGCGCTGAGGACTGAGCAGGACGAAACGGAAAGAAAGCTGTACGAAGAATACCAAATGACCCGGCGCGAAGCGAAAAAGCTTGAAATAACGATAGAATCCCCGTCTAAGGCCAACAAAAGGCTGTCCGCGCTGAAAACGGAGATAAAGAACCTGGGCAACGTCAACGTGGGCGCGATAGAGGAATATAAAGAAGTCGCGGAGCGTTACGAATTCATGAAAGCCCAGATAACGGATATTGAAAGCTCCGTAACGGAGCTGAACCGCCTTATAGAAGAGCTTACGGGCAAAATGGCGGGTCGGTTCCGCGAGCAGTTCATCAAAATAAACCACTGTTTCGGGGAAAGCTTCAATCGGCTTTTCGGCGGCGGCCGGGCGGAGCTTATTTTAGAGGACGAAAACGATATTTTGGAGTGCGGCATAGAGATAAAAGCACAGCCGCCCGGCAAAAACGTCAAGAACCTGACCCTTTTGTCAGGCGGCGAAAAGGGGCTTTGCGCCATAGCCATGCTTTTCGCTATCTTAAAGGTAAAACCCGCCCCGTTCTGTGTTTTCGACGAAGTCGAAGCGGCTCTTGACGACGTGAATGTGGGGCGCTACGCGGCATATGTCCGCAGCATGACAAAAAATTCCCAGTTTATACTCATAACCCACCGCCGCGGCACAATGGAGGAGGCCGACGTTATGTACGGCGTGACCATGCAGGAGGAGGGCGTGTCTAAGCTGCTTGAATTGAAAACGGCGGAGTTGGCGGGGAAGCTGGGGATCAGGTGACAGGGGTTAGGGCCGAATAAGCTAGAACGCAGGTTTAATGGATAGATGACTGTAAGGGACGGAGCCCTATGCATCTGGTATAATAATAGGATATATTGTAAATAAGAAACTATAGGATAGGGGAAATTAAAAACATGGCTTTATTTAAAAAATTTCATTTCGGTTTGAAAAAATCCCGGGACAAGGTGGCGGGGGCCATCGACGAGATGCTTGACAGCTACGAAAACCTGGACGACGACCTGTTCATGGAGCTTGAGGAGATCCTCGTCATGGGCGACGCGGGCGCGGCCACCGCCGTAGAGATAACGGAGGAGCTGCGGAACCGTGTCAAAAAGGAAAAAATCAAGTCCCCGGCGGAGGTAAAGGGCGGGATAAAAGAGATCGTCGCCGAGATGCTTGACGGCGGGGAGGACATGGGGCTTATCACCGTGCCGTCGGTCATACTCGTCATCGGCGTCAACGGCGTGGGCAAGACCACGACCATAGGCAAGCTGGCGGCTATGTACAAGGCCCAGGGCAAAAAGGTGGTTTTGGGCGCGGCGGACACCTTCCGCGCCGCCGCGATAGACCAGCTCGACATATGGGCAAAGCGGGCGGATGTGGATATAATCAAGCATAAAGAGGGCGCGGACCCCGCCGCCGTGATTTTCGACACCATATCGGCGGGCAAAGCGAGAAACTGCGATATTATTATCTGCGACACTGCGGGAAGGCTCCACAATAAAAAGAACCTTATGGACGAGCTGGCGAAAATGTATAAGGTCGTTGACAGGGAGCTGCCCTATTCCGATCGGGAGATACTGCTCGTCCTCGACGCCACCACGGGGCAGAACGCCGTGAACCAGGCCAGGGATTTCGGCGCGGTCACGGAGCTTACGGGGATCGTCCTGACAAAACTTGACGGCACGGCAAGGGGCGGGGTGGTTCTGGCCATCAAAAACGAGCTTAAAATACCCGTTAAATTCATCGGCGTGGGCGAAAAAATAGACGACCTCCAGCCCTTCGACCCCCGCTCCTTCGCAGAAGCCCTGTTTGACACGTCCTCGCAAGATATTGATGAAGAAGGTGACGACGATGACGCTTGACAATGACAAAAAAGAAAAAATCGCCGCCGCTACGTCGGTTTTTATGATAATTTACGATTTGGCAAGAAAAGCGGTTTCGGCAAAAAAATTTTTCTCTATAAAGAAAAGCTTTGATTTTACGAGGGAAAGGCGAAAAAAATTTAAAGATACTCCTTGACTTTGACGTCGCGTCAACCTTTATAATCCGAATTGAAAGGGGGTTCGTTATGGAACCGCAAACAATCAGCAAGATTTCAAAGCACTTTAATATTTCAACAAGGACGCTGAGATATTACGAGCAAATCGGCCTTATTCAATCGGTGAAAAAAAATCAGTTTTCTTACCGCTGTTATGACGCGGACACGGTCCTGCGCCTGCAGCAGATAATCGTACTGCGTAAACTCAGGATCCCGCTGAGCCGGATTTCTGAAATATTGCAAAGCGAGGGCACGGCGGCGGCGATTGAGATATTTGAGCAAAATCTAAAGGAAATAGACGATGAGATTGCCGCGCTGTCTACCATTAAAAGCGTGATTCAATCGCTGCTTGAACGCCTGCACGTCCAAAACGGGGAGCTGGGGCTTCTTGACGACGAAGGGCTGCTGACGATAGTGGAATCTTTGACGACCTCCAAAATTAAATTCAAGGAGGACAAGACGATGGAAGATTTAAACAAAGCCGAAGAAAAATTGAACAAGCTGACGGATAAAGATGTTCGGATTATTTATCTGCCGCCGAGTGTGGTCGCAGCCGCGCACCATATCGGGGAAGGCGGCGAGGGAGTCGTATATGGGCAAATCAGTAAATTCATAAACGAGAATAATTTATGCGAACGCAAGCCGGATTTGAGGGCATTTGGCTTTAACAACCCGGCTTCGGAAGGGGATTATGGCTCGCCGTCGCCGGGTTATGAGGCGTGGGTCACGATTCCGGACGATTTGGATGTGTCCGGGCCTCTGGTGAAAAAGCAATTTTTGGGCGGGTTATATGCCGCGCACATGATTCCCATGGGTGCATTTGAAGAATGGGGATTGTTCGGCGGGTGGCTGAAAACGAATGGCCAATATGTCAGCGCGTGGGGCGAGGTACGTGTCAATGCGCATGACCCACATATGGATTGGGCGATGGAAGAACCGCTGAATTTTTATAATATCGTCAGAGAAGGGAAAAACGGCGCTGACACGCAGCAGCTTGATCTGCTGTTCCCGATAAAGCCGAAATTCGCCGCATCGGTAAAACATCCGCAGGAACGGATCGTTGATACATTCAAATATAACGGTATGTCTGTAGAAGTCGTTGAATGGGATGAAACCATATGGTGCGGCAAGATCGGATACCAAGGTGAAACTACCAACGATCCTAATGTGGACTGGGTTCAGCCCATATTGGACGGATACTTTGCGCTTGATATTTCTACCGCGAAGGAACGGATTGAACCCGATTGGGCTGTATGTATAAATTTAAACCATCTCACTTCGGAACGCCCGAACGGAGTGATGTGCGCTGATTTAGTCGGAACAGAAAACCAACCGGACGGATTCGATGTGCATAAAGTCCCTGACGGAAAATATATGCGCTTTGCGATCAATGACGACAGCGCGAAAGCGCTCGGCGCACAGCCGTGGGAAGGCGGTATGCCGCCGTTTGAGTGGGTCGGCGAGCAACTTGCGCCGCAATTCGGTTATAAATACGGCGACGACCGTTTGCCGGTGTTTGAATATTACGGTTATTATAAACCAAAAAGGAAAGCGCATGAGTTCCGCTATTTATATGTGCCTGTAGAGAAAATTTAAAGGAAACAAAACAATGAATTTTTTAGCCGCCACGGGAAACAAGCATAAAACCGCCGAATTTTCGCGCATATTATTACCGCTCGGCATAAACATCCTGTCCCCGGTTGATTTGGGGATAGATTTGGGCGATGTACCCGAAACAGGCGCGACGTTTGAGGAAAACGCCCTGATAAAAGCGGAAAACGGGGCGAAAATATCGGGCCTGCCCTGCATAGCCGACGATTCGGGGCTTGAAGTTCCCGCTTTGGGGGGCAGGCCGGGCGTTTATTCCGCCCGTTACGGCGGGGAAGGCTTGTCCGATACCGAAAGGAATGCCCTTTTGCTTTCGGAATTGGAAAATATAACGGACATAAAAGAAAGGGAAGCCCGTTTTGTCTGTGTTATCTGCTGTTTTTGCCCCGACGGGAATTATTTTTTCGCGGAAGGGGAGTGCAAAGGTCATATAGGCTTTGAGCCTAAAGGCGAAAACGGCTTCGGATACGACCCCGTGTTTTATGTAGGCAAAAAAAGCTTCGCGGAGCTGTCCCCCGATGAAAAAGACGCATTGAGCCACAGGGGAAAAGCGTTAAAAAAATTAAGCGATATACTAATCCCTGATCCCTAATCCCTGTAATTGTAAAGAATGCGTAAATTACAAAAAATACATATTGACATTGAATCCGAAAAGGAAGTATAATCAAAGCGGGTACATAACATTATATTATGTTAGGGCTCATAAAAAATAAAATTGGAGGAGTTAATTTGAAAAAAATTATTTTATGGGCGGTAAGCGCGGCTCTTACGGTTTGCGTGATTGCCGCTTTTACCGTCAACGGGTTTGCCGTTGCGCAGGACACAAAGGTTTATGTAACGAAAGACGGAAATTATCAGTACAGCTACCTTCTTGACGATGACGCCAGCCCTGTAGGCGCGGTTGTCGTGCGCTACAACGGCAATGAAAAAGAAGTGCGCGTGCCTAATTTTCTGGGCGGGCAGAAGGTTGTCGCAATAGGGGACAACGCTTTTGATTTTAAAATTTATATTGAGGGCATTATTCTTCCCACAAGCGTAACCTATGTCGGCTTATACGCTTTCGCGGACTGCTACAGCCTTGAGTACATTTACCTGCCGGGCGCCTGCGTCGATTTCGGCGGGAATAACCTGAACTACACGGTGAACGCGGACTTGTCGAAATGCGAGAACCTCACCATCATAGGCGATTATTACGGGACTGAAGACGAACCGGTTGCGGCAGAGGTTCTTGCCCAAGACCTGAACCTTGAATATGTTGCGCTCGGCGATGTCAGCATGGACGGGGAAATCGGCGCTGATGACGCCAGGCTTGTCCTGCGGCATGTGGCGAAACTTGATGAATTATCGCCTATGCAACAGGTAATAGCCGACGTTGACCGCGGCGGCGAAATAGATTCCGCTGACGCGAGAGGCATTTTAAGGAAAGTGGCAAAGCTTGACCCGGAATGGATATTTGCAGAAATAGGCGATTACGCGGGCGCTCCCGTCGAGGACGAAACTGTCCCCGCGGCGGGATGATGAGGATTTAGCGGTTAAGATTTAGGGGCGCGGATTTTTTATTCCGCGCCTTTTTTTATGGTTTTATACTCTAAACCCTAAATCCTAAACCCGGGCTGCCATGTCTGTTCGTCCCTCAATCTGTTTACCGCCGAAATAATGCGGTTTTCCGCGTCTTCGCCCGTAACGGACTGCTGGATGTATGAGATCATGTCCGTTTTTTGCTGTTTCGTCAATTTGCCGAACGCGTCCATAGCCTGCGGATCCTGTGCCAGTTGCATACCGAGGCCCAAAGGCAGATCCGGCCCGCCGGGGTTATGCCCTATTCCTATAAAATTATTTTCTTCCATAGTTTTTATCTCCTAACTCTTAATATGAATATAGTGTGTAAAAAAATTTAAATAATTATAAAAAAACACTTGAAATTTTGGAAGTTATATGATAAGATATCAGTCGTATAAATATTTTATATAGAAAAGGATGATTTTATTTATGAAAAGGAAAATAGCCTACATAATGGCGGTTATTATGTCTATGTCTGTCTTTTCAGCTGCGTTCGCGGGGACGGCAAGCGCGGCCGACTACAAATTTGACCTGTCGGACTTTTCGATGCTTGAAAATTTAGGTTTAACGAAGGATGATGCGCAATACCCCACAATAATCCTGCCCGGAATCAACAACTCCATAACCTTCCACGACGCCAACGGGAACGGCATCCGTGACGAAGGCGAACCCGGCGGCGGGATTTTCGTCATTGACGACGATTTCAACACGGGAAGAATATTAAGCATAGTTTTTAAAATATTCCCCGCACTGATAATAAATCTGGCCACACAGGACGATACATACCTCTGCCGGAAGCTGTATGAAGTCGCGAGCGATATTTTCGAGTATATGGCAACGGACGATGAAGGGATACCCCTCGATGAGAAGCTTACCCTTATAAAATACCACGACCCCGATATATCCGTCGCGGAGATGTCTCCGAAGGACAGGGACAGCTTCTACGGCCTGTTTGAAATGGAAGCCTGCACTAAAATGCCGTATAACAGCGAACCTACCGGCACTCTTGAAGATTTAACTTATATTTATTGCTTCCCGCTCGTAGGCGACCCGATGGAATCGGCGATAGGGCTGAAAGAGATGATCGACAGGCTTGCCCCGAACCCCGGCGACAAGGTCAATATTGTCCCCATAAGCCTCGGCGGCACTTTGCTGACCGCTTATATGCAGTATGTCATTGATGAATTCGGAGGGGATTTCTCAAAAATCAACAGTATAGTCAACATCGTCGCGGTGCTTAACGGGACAGGCGCGATAGACGGCTTCTATACCCGTGGGCCGGAGGGCTTCAACCTTACTGACAAGTTTTTCTTCACCGAGTTTTTCCCGATGATTATGGGGGAAATGAATAACGGCGACAAGACGATGGGCTATCTTCTCAACATATTCCTTAAATTGATACCCCGCAGCGGTTTTGAACATTCCCTTACGGCTATATACAGCGGCGTTTTCGATTCCCTGTTTATAAACTGCCCGCAGTTTTGGGCGATGATGTCAAAGGAAACCTTCGGCGATATTGACGGCAACGGAGGCCTTTTCGAAAAATATAATCTGGCCGCGAAGCCTGTTCTCGCCGCGAAACTCCTCAAATTCCAGGAGGCGCGCTGGAACCTCGCTGAAAACCTGCAAAACGCGGCGGATACATACGGCGTGTCGGTCAGTATGCTGGCCGGGTACAACCTGACGTTTACGGACGGCGAATATAACTACTTCGGCGTGGTCAACGCGTCCAAAACGGCGAACGCGGACGCGGTGGTTGATATAGGCTCGACTACCCTCGGCGCTATGTCCGCCCCCGCGAAAAAGAAGATTGACACTTCGAAAATACCGGGCTTTGACCCGAAATATCTTTCTCCCGACGGCAGTATCTATCTCGGCACCTGCGCGTTCCCGGACAATGTATGGGTGTTTTATAACCAGCACCACGAGGTCGGCAGGAACGATATTGTTATAAGGACCGCCACGGCTTTGATAACGGGATATTTGGACGGCACGGGTTCTGCCCCTGACGTTTTCCCGCAGTTCAACAACAACGCCCGTCACACGAAAAACCTGACGAGAGACCTTTTCTTCAAGGCGGAGGATGTTTTGAACGGTAAGTGGGACGCCCCGCCCATAGACAGGATAGGATACCCGATAATAAACCCCGAGAAACCGTACAGGTATAGTGACGCGCAAAAAATCGCAATGCAGACAGTTTACGGCGACCAATCCGGCGACGCTTACCAAAATCTTCTGAAAGCGTATAACGATGCCGTGGATATGCTTAATACGACGACTTATCCGTATGGCAAAAACCCGGCAGCGATAGCGCAAAGCGTTCAAAATGAATTAAGGTTGGCTCTGTATAATGTAAGCCCTGACGCGCCGCTTGAGTGGCCCGCAGGCCAACCGAGGCAGGTAAGTTTCTTAGAGCGTTTCATGGAGTTTGTCAGCGGCGTGATTCAATGGAGAATCCCGCAGGACTTTTACGGCGGCTGGCTGAAAGGCGCAGGGTTTGAAGAATTATTTTCTTAAACGGCAAATAATATATTTCAAGGGGGAGGGCTTTTTGCCCTCCCCGCTTTTGTTAATTATAAAAAAACGAACAAACAGGGGGCGCGAACCCAAAAGCCCGCACCCCTAATTCCTATACTGTTTAACGCCTGTTTCCTCTCTGCGGCGGAGGCCTTCTTTTCGGAGGCTTGCCGTCGTCGTCCGACGGGATCCCCTCGATATCCATAAGAGCGGCCTTGCGCGAAAGGTTTATCCTGCCCTGGTCGTCGATTTCGACCACTTTGACCACTATTTCGTCGCCTACGTTTACAGCGTCCTCGACTTTTTCCGTGCGCTTCATGTCAAGCTGGCTCACATGAACCATGCCTTCCTTGCCGGGGGCGATTTCCACAAAAGCGCCGAAAGACATGAGCCTTGTCACGACGCCTTTGTATATGGCGCCGATTTCGGGGTCGTTAGCTATGGTTTCGACCATATTTAGGGCGCGCCTGCAGTCGTCGATATTGACGGAGCTGATAAATACGGAGCCGTCGTCCTCAACGTCTATCTTGCAGTTGCATTCGGCGCAGATTTTCTGTATTACCTTGCCCTGCTTGCCTATAACGTCGCCGATCTTTTCGGGGTCTATCTTCGTCGTCAGCATCTTAGGCGCGTATTTTGACAGCTCCTCACGTGGCGCGGGGATGCATTTCAGCATGATGTCGTTTAATATATACATCCTTGCCTTGTAGGTTTTTTCAAGGGCTTCTTTTATTATTTCCTCGGTAAGGCCGAGGATTTTCAGATCCATTTGTATGGCGGTAATGCCTTTTTCCGTACCCGCAACCTTGAAATCCATATCGCCGAAGAAGTCTTCAAGGCCCTGGATGTCAACCATTGTCATAAAGCGGTCGCCTTCGGTTATAAGCCCGCAGGAAATGCCCGC
>WREG01000012.1 GCA_009779455.1 Oscillospiraceae bacterium | reverse complement strand
CCTCCCTTCGGGGAGGTTCCTCCCTTCGGGGAGGTTCCTCCCTTCGGGGAGGTTCCTCCCTTCGGGGAGGTTCCTCCCTTCGGGGAGGTTCCTCCCTTCGGGGAGGGTTTTTATTGAAGGGAATTAAATATGGAACCACAAAAAAGGGTTGCGGCGATACATGACATATCGGGTTTCGGCAGGTGTTCCCTCACGGTCGCCTTGCCTATAATATCGGCGGCGGGGGTTGAAACCGCCATATTGCCTACTGCGGCGCTGTCCACGCATACGGGCGGGCTCGAGGGTTACACATACCGCGACCTTACCGAAGATATCGGGCCTTTTATGCGCCACTGGAAATCTCTCGGCTTGAAATTTGACGCGATTTATACCGGGTTTTTGGGTTCCTCCGAACAGGTGGGGCTTGTCCTTGAATTTTTCGGGCTTTTCAAAACGGTCGGCAATATTGCCGTTGTCGATCCCGTTATGGCTGACAACGGCGTTATGTACTCGGTGTTTGACCGTTCCTTCGCGGCTGAAATGCGCCGTCTTTGCGAAAAAGCCGACATTATCGTCCCCAATTTTACGGAAGCCGCCTTTTTATTGGATGAAGAGTATCATGAAGGCCCTTATACGAAAGAATATACGGAAAAAATGCTGAAAAACCTTGCGTCCCTGGGCGCGGGCAAAGTAGTTTTAACGGGCGTGTACTTTGACGGCGAAAAACTGGGCGCGGCCTGTTATGACAGCGTTTCGGGCGGAATATATTATGCGATGGCGGAAAAAATCGACGGGTTTTACCACGGTACGGGCGATGTTTTCGGCAGCGCTTTGACGGGTGCGCTGATGAACGGGAAAACCTTGGAAAAAGCGGCGGATATAGCTGTAAATTTTACGCAAAAAAGCATCGCCCGCACAAAAAAAGCCGGGACGGATACCCGTTTCGGCGTGAATTTTGAGAAGGGGCTTGGAGATTATATTAAATTAGTGAATAATGAATAGTGAATTCGGCATTAGTTCCGGATTTTGCATTATGATAACGCGCAGACCGTCCCGTCCGCTGCCGCCGTGGTTAGCTGGCGCACATTTTTCGTGCGGCAGTCGCCCGCCGCGTATACGCCTTCGATATTGGTTTTGCAGTCCTCCGAGGCGATGATATAACCGTTCCCGTCAAGGTTTATAACACCTTTGAAAATCTCCGTGTTTGGGATATGCCCGATCGTCACAAAAAGCCCGTCTGCGGGCAAAAAGGATTTTTTGTTGTTTTTATTTATCAATGCGACCCCGGACAGCTTGTCCGCGCCTGTATATTTTTCAATGCGGCTGTTTAAAATGAATTCGACGTTTTTAACTGTTTTAAGTTCGTCTGCAAGTATTTGCTCGCCTTTGAAATAATCCTTTCTGTGTACCAAATAAACTTTCCCGCAGATATCCGAAAGCATTTTCGCGCTCTGCAGCGCCGAATTCCCGCCGCCGACCACGGCAACGGTTTTATTTTTGTAGAAAGGCCCGTCGCACACCGCGCAGTAGCTGATGCCGTTCCCTTCGAATTTTTCTTCGTCCTGAAGCCCCAGCTTGCGCGGCCGCTGCCCCGCCGCTATGATGATTTTATTGCAGGAGCGTTTTATTTCCCCGTTTTCGGAATAAACATTGCGGGTTTCGGTTATTTCTATTTTATTGGCGTCCTCAAGCTCAACCGTGACGCCGAGGGCAAGCGCCTGTTCATAAAGCCTGCCCGAGAATTCCGCCCCGCTTATGCTTTCAAAGCCGGGGTAATTCTCGACAAGGGGCGATGAGCTTATCTGCCCGCCGATCCCGGAGGATTCCAAAACAAGGGCGGTTTTTCCCATCCGCGCCGTGTAAACGGCGGCGGTAAGGCCGGCGGTTCCGGCGCCTATTATAATTGTATCATAAAAATTAATCATAAGTTTATAAAGTTACAAGTTATAAAGTTACAAGATTTTAATTTTTGACTGCTGACAATTGGTTGTTTATCACCTTTTTTATATTTGTCAGTCCCGAGAAAATTATGCTTTCCCCGTCGATTTCCGCCGCCAGCGCCGGGGCCTGGCTTATCCCGTATCTCCGCGCAAGCCCGGGGTTTTCCTCCGCACCGACAAGGGTATAATCAATATTGTTTGACTCAAGGAGTTTTGCGGCTGTTTTGCAGTTGGGGCAGGTCTTGGTTGTAAAAAGCAAAAAGGGTTCGGGATGCAGGACGCAGGATTCGGGATTTTCGGGTTTTTCGTTTGTATTTAATATCGGCTTGTGTTTATTGATGACGGAATTTTCGGGGTCATACAGCTTTCTGTCCTTGAATTCCTGCGTTTTGCCGTCGTTCCAGTTCTGCACGGGACGGTAATAGCCGGTTATGCGGCTGTAAACCTCGGTAACATTGCCGCATTCGGGGCATTTAGAGTGTTCGCCGTTGATATATCCGTGGTTTTTGCATATGGAGTAGGTGGGCGAAAGCGTATAATAGGGAAGCTTGTAATTTTCCGCGATTTTCCGCACAAGAGCCGCCGCCGCCTGCCATTCGGGCAGCTTTTCGCCCAAAAAGGCGTGGAACACCGTGCCGGACGTGTATAATGTCTGAAGCTCGTCCTGAATGTCAAGGGCCGAGAATATGTCTTCGGTATATCCTACGGGAAGATGGGAGCTGTTGGTGTAATAGGGCGCGTCGTCGGTGCATTGCGCCGCCGTTATTATATCGGGATACCTTTCAGCGTCGTTTTTCGCGAAACGGTAGGCGGAGGATTCCGCGGGGGAGGCTTCAAGGTTGTAAAGGTCGCCGTATTTCTCCTGATAATCCGAAAGCCGTTCCCTCATGCGGTTCAACACGTCTTTTGTAAAGCTCTGCGCCTTTTCATCCGTAATATCCTTTTGTATCCATTTCGCGTTGAGGCAGGCCTCGTTCATCCCCAGCAGGCCTATTGTGGAAAAATGGTTCTCAAAGGTGCCGAGATACCGTTTCGTATAGGGGTAAAGCCCTTCCTCAAGGAATTTCGTTATCATGCCGCGCTTCACTTTAATTGAGCGGGCGGCAACGTCCATCATATGGTAGAGCTTCTCATAAAAATCATCTTCGTTTTCCGACAAATAGGCTAGCCTCGGCATATTTATAGTGACGACGCCCACAGAGCCGGTGCTTTCGCCGCTGCCGAAGAAGCCGCCGGATTTTTTGCGCAGCTCGCGCAAATCAAGGCGGAGCCTGCAGCACATGGAGCGCACGTCGCTCGGCTCCATATCGCTGTTGATATAGTTTGAGAAATAAGGCGTGCCGTATTTTGAGGTCATTTCAAATAAAAGCCTGTTGTTTTCCGTGTCGGACCAGTCGAAATCCTTCGTTATGGAATAAGTGGGGATGGGGTACTGGAAGCCCCTGCCGTTGGCGTCGCCCTCGGTCATTATTTCGATAAACGCCTTGTTTATCATGTCCATTTCTGTTTTACAGTCTTTGTATTGAAAATCCTGTTCTTTCCCGCCCACAATGCAGTTTTGCTCCGCCATATCCGGCGGCACTGTCCAGTCGAGGGTGATGTTCGTAAAGGGCGACTGGGTTCCCCAGCGGCTGGGGGTGTTGACGCCGTAAATAAAGGACTGCACGCATTGCTTCACTTCCCTGTATGAAAGGCTGTCCGCCTTTACAAAGGGCGCGAGGTATGTGTCGAAGGACGAAAACGCCTGCGCCCCCGCCCATTCGTTCTGCATTATGCCCAGGAAGTTGACCATCTGGTTGCAGAGGGTGGAAAGGTGCGAGGCGGGCGCGGAGGCTATCTTGCCGGGGATTCCGCCGAGGCCCAGTTCGATAAGCTGTTTAAGGGACCAGCCCGCGCAATAGCCGGTCAGCATCGAAAGGTCGTGGATGTGCATATCCGCGTTCCTGTGCGCCTGCGCTATCTCGTCGTCGTATATCTCCGAAAGCCAATAATTGGAGGTTATGGCGCCGGAATTTGAAAGGATGAGCCCTCCGACTGAAAAAGTGACGGTGGAGTTTTCTTTAACCCGCCAATCGGTCAGTTTCACATAATTATCCACAACATCCTTGAAATTCAGGACGTTGGATTTAATATTCCGTATTTTTTCGCGCTGCTTGCGGTAGAGGATGTAGCTTTTCGCCACGTCGGCGTAGCCCGCTTCTATCAGGACCTCTTCCACGCTGTCCTGGATGTCTTCAACGGTAACGCTGTCGTTAACAATCTTTTTTTCATAATTTGCCGTCACCTTAAGAGCCAGCAGATCGATAATGTCCGGGTTGAACTGTTTCTTTTGGGCATTAAAAGCTTTGGTTATAGCCGCGCTTATCTTTGAAATATTAAAATCAACGACGTTCCCGTCTCTTTTTACGACCTGATACATTATTATTCGTCCTTTCGGTTTATTATGAACTTTCGGTATAATACCGCGTCCCTTGGGACGGGTATTATAATATCAAAAACCTTTTGATACCCCGCAGTCTTGCTGCGGGGAAAGTTCATTTGTCACGCATAAGCCATTATACACTATATATTGTAAATGTCAATAGCAAAACACAAAATATTGTGGAAATTTATTTAATGCAGAATTATTTCTGCATTCACATAATTTCTCTCAGCGAAACATTAGGTATATATAATGAAAGAATATCCCGAAACCCTGCCATTTCTTCTTTGCCGTAGGCGGAAAGGCCTTTTTTTATCGTGTCCCCCGAATCTTTGAAGGTTTGAAGAAAATATTTTTGAACGTTGTTATTCGTGATACCGTTTGCCCCGGCAAATCTTTTCCCTATGGAATGAAAATCCTCCGCCGCATGGAATTCTTTCACCACCGTGGTGCGGAATTCGCAAGGAAAGCCTCCGCCGATTAAAAAATCGGCGCTTTTTTCTATGTTTTGCGTATCAAGATCCGGGATTCCGACCGTTTCCCCATAATTTTCAAGGGAATTTTTTATGTCCATAGCGACGTAATCAATAATTTTATTGTCGATAAGCAGTTTTAGCTTGTCAAAATCCTGGCCGTTCGTGTCAAGCTTGACGGCAAAGCCCGATTTTTTTATTTCTAAAATAAAATCTTCAATGCCGTCCCTCAGAAGCGGCTCGCCCCCGCTTAAAACAACGCCGTCCAGAACCCCACGGCGGCTTTTTAAAAATTTAATGGCCTCATCCGCTTCAATATCGTTAAAATTATCCGCGTTGGCTGCCCCGACCACCAGCGACGCATTGTGGCAAAACGGGCAACGGAAACTGCACCCGCCGAAAAACAGCGTCGCGGCCATTTTCCCGGGGTAGTCTATCAGCGTCAATTTTTGGATGCCTTTTATGATCATGAATATATTATAGCATATAAATATTGGTTTTTCATTACAAATTATAAAAAAATAATCACAAAAACAATACCGCCCGCATATAATTTTATGATAACAACAAGAAAGGGCGGATATTTATATGAACGGTCAAACGAGCAACGAGGAGCTTATCAACAGGTATATGCGGCAGATGCAAAGCATGTACAACATCGCGAACAGGGGAAGCAGCGCGCCTGAGCCTTATTTGCACAATCTACGCAGAGAGGGTGTTGTTGAACCGCGTGAAGAAGCTCCCGCAGCGCAAATTGAACCCATAGCGGTTGAAACGGAAGCACAAAACGAATATGCGGGCATTATTCCGGCGCAAAGCGTAAGCGCGCCCGGCGAAGCTGCCGGAGAAACGGCGGCAGCCGGTGCGGCCGCAAACGAAGATATGCCGGAAGCCCCCGTCATTGCGAACATAGCTGAAAATGTAAATTTCAGCCCGATACCCGATATGTTTAAACAGGAATATTACGATACTTTCGCGGCGGATGAAACAAAAGACGAATCGGTTTCGGTTTCATCGCAAAACATCATGCCGCCCGGCGGCAGCCGTATGCCAATGCAAAATGTTGATACAAATGCCGATATGAGCAGCCAAGCCGGCCAACCCGCCCCTAACCCCTATTCCCTAATCTCTAACCCCTCTAATATGACCGACAGCTTCGGACGCCCCGTTTACAACGACGACAACTCGCTTACGGTCGGCAGGAGCGGGCCGACACTGCTCCAGGACACGCTGTTTGTCGAAAAACTGGCTCATTTCGACCGCGAGAGGATACCCGAACGTGTCGTCCACGCGAAAGGCGCGGGGGCCCACGGGTATTTCAGGCCCTACGGCTGCATGGGGCCGTGGACCAAGGCGGACTTTCTTTCGTCGCCTGATAAAATCACCCCGGTTTTCGTCAGGTTTTCCGTCGTTATCGGCTCAAAAGGCTCGCCGGATACGGCTCGGGACCCCCGCGGCTTCGCCGTCAAATTCTATACGCAGCAGGGGATATATGATATCACAGGCAATAATCTGCCCGTATTTTTCATCCGCGACGCCATAAAATTCCCCGATCTCATACATTCACTGAAACCCGCGCCGAACACGAACGTTGTTGACCCCGAGCGGTTCTGGGATTTCGCGTCAATGTCGCCGGAGGCCACCCATATGGTCACCTGGGTTTATTCCGACCGGGGTACGGTGAAAAATTTCGCCAAAATGGACGGCTTCGGCGTGAATACCTATGTATGGGTGAACGCGGCGGGCGAGCGGCTCTATATAAAATACCATTTTAAGACGATGCAGGGCATAGAGACCATAGACCGCCATGAAGCGGTGTGGCTGGCGGGCGAAAACCCCGACATCGCCGTAAAAACCCTTTATGACGATCTGGCAAGCGGCAAAAAGATAAGGTATGAGCTTTGCGTCCAGATGATGCACCCGGATGAGGCCGGGGCCCTTGATTTTGACCCGCTGGACGCCACAAAGGTATGGGCTGAGGAAAAATACCCGCTGATTAAAGTGGGGATGATGACTTTGGACAGGAACCCCGCGAACTTTTTCGCGGAGGTCGAGCAGTCGGCCTTCTGCCCGGGCAACATAGTCCCCGGCGTGGAATTTTCGGCGGACAAAATGCTCCAGGGCAGGACTTTCTCATATCTCGACACCCAGCGCCACCGCATAGGCCCGAATTTTATGGACCTGCCCATCAACAAACCCGTCAACCCGGTGAGCAATAACCAGCGCGACGGCTCAATGACGTATTTTTTCAACCCCGAGCCTATAAATTATTCGCCGAACAGCCTAAATAACAACATGCCCCGCGCCTGCACGGAAATGACGCCGAAACCGGTGTTCATGGAAGGCATGGCCGCGAGGGAGCCGATAGACAGAGCCGACGATTTCAGGCAGGCGGGGGAGAGGTACCATTCTTTGAGCCAAATAGATAAAGACCATCTTGTGGACAACATAGCCTGCGAGCTTCACTGCGTAAGGAACGATATCAAAGAGCGTATGCTGAACCATTTCAGGATGGCTTCCCCGGAATTCTGCGAGCGCGTCCGCGCGGCGATGAATGTATACGGCAGAATTTAGGGTTTAGGCTGTAGGATTTAGGATGCGGCGCAGGGGCGGGTTTTACTACCTGCCCCTTTTATTAAGCGGCAGCAGGAACACACAGGAACGGTTCGAACATAAGGGGACGGTTCTCATGTGTTCTTGAGAAAACAGAAAACATAGGTTACAACAGGCAACACAGGAGAACTGTCCCCTTATGTTCGTATTTTAAACCCCCCGGCGGAAGGAAAAACCCTTCCGCCGGGGGGTTTATATTGATAGGGGCTGTTGTTATCTCTTCGAGAACTGGGGCGCCCTTCTGGCTCCCTTGAGGCCGTATTTTTTCCTTTCCTTCATGCGGGGGTCCCTGGTCAAAAAGCCCGCCTTTTTCAGCATGGGGCGCATGGCTTCCTCGTCGTACTGCAAAAGCGCGCGGGAAAGCCCGTGGCGTATTGCTCCGGCCTGGCCCGTTACGCCGCCGCCGCCAACCTTGCAGATAATATCGAACTTCTCCAGGGTTCCCGTGAGGGCGAGGGGCTGGCGCACTATGAGCTTTAAGGTTTCAAGCCCGAAATAGTCGTCTATGTCCCTGTCGTTTATCGTTATGCCGCCCGTCCCTGGATATACGCGGACGCGGGCCACTGATTTCTTCCTTCTGCCTGTGCCGTAAAAATATGGATTAGATTCGTACATTTATTTTTTCCCCTTTCCCCTCAAAATTTCCTGATTTCAGGCTTTTGGGCTTCGTTCTTATGCTCCGGGCCTCTGTAAACGCGGAGCCTTGTCAGGGCCTTCCTGCCTATAACCGTGTCGGGAATCATTCCCTTTACCGCCTTTTTAACGGCAAATTCCGGCTTCGACTTCATTAAAACAGAGTATTTTACCTCTTTCAAGTTGCCGATATATCCCGTGAAATGATAATATTTCTTCTGCTCGAGCTTTTTGCCTGTCAATACGGTCTTCGCGGCGTTGATTATTATGACGTGGTCCCCGCAGTCCGCGTGGGGGGTGAAAGTGGGCTTGTGCTTGCCCCTGAGAAGCACGGCGGCTTCCACGGCCACCTTGCCCAAAGGCTTCCCCTCGGCGTCAAGCACATACCAGCTGCGGGTTATGTCCCCCGCCTTGGGCATATATGTTGACATATTTTTACCTCCAAATGCATTTTAGCTTAGTCTATTTGTTAAAAGTCGCCGATGGAAATAATATCATAGGTTTTGACGCTTGTCAACACCTTTTTTTGAAATTTTTAATTTACGCTGAGATTTTCTCCAGTTTCCTCTCTTTTTCTCATGTTTATATGCGTTTTGCTCGTTCATGAATTTTAATAAATTCTCAATTGCCGCCCTTGACGTTTTTGTTCGCATATATTATAATATTTAAAAGTTCATTTGCATAAGAATGGGGAAAACATATGAAAAAAGCAAAATTGACCCTCTCGAACGGCTTTTTCGTCGGCGAAACTGACAAGCGCATATTTGGTTCGTTCATCGAGCATATAGGCCGGGCGGTCTACGGCGGGATTTACGAGCCGGGGCATCCGTCAGCCGACGGGGACGGCTTCAGGACGGACGTTATGGAAATGGCGAAAAAGCTCGGCGTGCCGATAATACGCTACCCCGGCGGGAACTTTGTTTCTGGCTATAACTGGGAAGATGGCGTCGGCCTCCGGGAAAACAGGCCCCGGCGGCTTGACATGGCGTGGCATACCGTCGAAACCAACGAATTCGGCACAAACGAGTTCGTCAAATGGTGCGGGAAGATGGGCGCCGATGTGCTGATGTGCGTAAATCTGGGTACAAGGGGCATGGAGGACGCGAAAAACCTCGTGGAATACTGCAATTTCGAGAAAGGCACATATTACAGCGACCTGCGGCGCTCCCACGGCTGCGAAAAGCCCCACAACATAAAATACTGGTGCCTGGGCAACGAGATGGACGGCGGCTGGCAGATAGGCTGCAAAAACGCCGCCGATTACGGCAAGCTGGCGAAAAACGCCGCCCATTATATGAAGCTCTGCGACCCGACGATAGAAACCGTCATATGCGGCAGCTCCCATTCAAGGATGCCTACGGTAGGCGACTGGGAAAAAGAGGTTTTGGACATAGCTTGGGATCATGTGGATTACATATCACTGCATCAGTATTTGAGCGACAACGAGCATGATTTGAAAAATTTCCTAGCGAAGCCGATGGAAACGGAGCGGTACATAAAATTCGCAGCGGCGGCCTGCGACCTTGTTCAGGGCAAGCGGAGAAGCAAAAAGCGCATCGGCCTCTCTTTCGACGAATGGAACGTGTGGAGAAGGACAATGAACCAAAAAATCACCGAATGGGACGAAGCCCCGCCCATAGTGCAGGACATCTACGATTTCTCCGACGCGCTGGTCGTGGGGATGATGCTGAACGTCCTGCTCCGCAACTGCGACAGGGTTAAGATCGCCTGTCTCGCCCAGCTTGTCAACGTCATAGCCCCCATAATGACCGAAACGGGCGGTTCCGCGTGGGAGCAGACGATTTATTACCCTTTTATGTACGCCTCAAAATACGGCAGGGGGAGAGTATTGACGGGGATTTTGGACAGCCCGCGCTACGATTCGCTGGAATTCACCGACGTGCCGTATATTGACGCAACAGCGGTTTATAATGAGGAAAAGAACGAAATTTCAATTTTCGCGGTTAACCGTGATACGGAGGATGAAATTTTATTTGATATCTCCTTGCTTGAATTCTCCGGCAAGCGGGAGGTTTTGGAACATATAGCCATAGAAGGACATGACCCCGCGCAAATCAACACGCTGAACGACGTAAAAGTCCTGCCGAAGCAAAAAGAAAAGCCCGTTATCGAAAACAACAGGCTTTCGGTCAAATTGCCGCCGCTGTCGTGGAACCTTGTCAGGGTTCATTTAAAACAAATGCGAAAATTACGACAAAAAGCCTTGTAAACAACGGTTATAGATGATATAATAACCATATGGCTAAATTTTTAAAGAAATATTTAATATTGCCCCTCGCCCTTGTCTTTTTAATGGCATTCCCCGCCTGCAACGCTTTAATGGACAAGGTTTTGGAGTTGTCTTACGAGGACGAGGCGGCGGCAATACGGGATTATGACGGCTATGCCTATAACCGGCTTGACGACGGGGGGAAATATCTGTACTGCGTTATAAAAGACGCCGTAATTAACCATGTTTCCGAGCTTTCCAACAATAATTTCAGAAAATACACTCCCGAACAGCTTTTTAAAGCATATGAATACCTGCTGGCGGATTTCCCCGAAGCGTTTTGGGCAAACGGCGACTCAAATGCCATGTCGGTCGAGAAGGACGGGGTCAAAAGCGTCACGGATTTTAAGATTGATTATATTTACGATAAAGAACAGCGGGACGAAATACAGCTTGAAATAGACAAAACGGTAAACGCTTTTCTCGAAAGCGTCCCGCCGGGCGCGTCCGATTACGAAAAGCTTTTGCGCGCCTACGAATATATTATAAATTCAACGCTTTACGACAGCGACGCGGAAGAAAAGCTCGGCGACGAAGAATATAAGGCCCTTCTCAACGAGAGGAACAATATAAAAAGCGTCTTTATCGACAAAACGGGCGTATGCGGCGGCTACACCAAGGCTTTTCAATATTTAGCTGAAAAAATGGGCATATACGCAACAGCTGTAACCGGGAAAATCGCCGAAACGGATACGGGCCACGCGTGGAACCTTGTTCTACTTGAAGGCGATTACTATTACATCGATGTAACGTGGGGGGGCACGGTAATTGAGGGCGAGGACGGATATGGCGCGCTGAATTACAATTATTTTTGCGTTACGACGGAAGAACTGCTGAAAACCCATATCCCTGACACAAGCTTCGAGCTTCCCGTATGCGCTGCGGCAAAATATAATTACTATGTTTATAACGGCCTGTTTTTCACGGAATATAATTATACAAAAATAAGCGAAGCGGTAATAAGCGCGGTTAAAAACAATAAAAGCGAAGTCGATTTAAAATTCGCGGGCAAAACCGCGTTTGACGCGGCATATAAAAAGCTGATGGACGACAAAGCGATTTTCGACATACTGGCGTCGGCGGGGAGATATAACAAAGATTTAGATGTAAATAAAGTAAACAGCATTAAAAATGAGAAGGTTAATGTTTTACGAATAATATTTGAAATGCAGAAATGATAATGCAGAATGCAGAAATATGGCCGCGTTGCAATTTTATTAGTTTTGCAAGTTTTGTGTCGCGTAATATAAATTGATATAATTTAAAATTTTTGATTTTAGAACTTCTTTTAATTAGGTCGGGCAATAAAGGTTGGAAAGATAATGCTAACTGCTCGACATCATTTCTGCATTATTATTTCTGCATTCTGCATTAAAAAACGGAGGTAATCACGTTGTTTAAAATAACTTTCATCGGCGCAGGATCAATCGGCTTCACCCGGCGGCTTCTTGCCGACCTTATGACGGTTGAAGCTTTCCGGGGCAATATCGAGGTCTGGTTCATGGACATTAACCCCCGCAACCTTGAAATGGTGCGGGAGCTTTGCCAAATGGACATGGACAAAAACGGCGCCGATATCAAAATCCACGCGACCCTTGACCGCCGGGAGGCTTTGAAGGGCGCGAAATATGTCATAAACTGCGCCCGCATCGGCCTTTTGGAGGGCTTTGTCACAGACGTTGAAATCCCGCTCAAATACGGCGTCGATCAATGCGTAGGCGACACAATCTGCATAGGCGGCATCATGTACGGCCAGCGGGGGATAGCGCAGATCCTCGATTTTTGCAAAGATATGCGCGAGGTGTCCAGGCCGGACGTGCTTTTCCTCAACTACTCCAACCCCAACGCCATGATGACCTGGGCCGCGAACGTTTACGGCAAAATCCCCACCATAGGACTCTGCCACGGCGTTCAGGGCGGGGAGCAGCAAATCGCGCACGCCCTGAAAATACCCCACGGGGAGCTTGATTTTATCGTCGCGGGCATAAACCATCAGACTTGGTACTTGCAGATAAAGCACAAAGGCAGATTGATTTCCGGCGAAGAGCTGCTTGCGGCTTACGAAGCCGATGAAGATTTGCGCGAAAATGAAAAGGTGAGGATTGACATGCTCCGCCGTTTCGGCTATTATTCCACGGAATCCAACGGCCACCTGTCCGAATACTTGATGTGGTACAGGAAGCGGCCGGAGGCGACAAAGGACTGGATAAGCCTTGCGGGCTGGTCAAACGGTGAGACGGGCGGCTATTTGAGGGTCTGCATAGAGGGCCGCAACTGGTTCGAGACGGATTTTCCAAACTGGCTCAAAGAAGGCCCGAAATCCTTCGATAAAGGCGACCGCTCCAGCGAACACGGCTCATACATAATAGAAAGTTTGGAATCGGGTACGGTATACAGGGGCTGTTTCAACGTTATGAACAACGGCTCAATAAGCAACCTGCCGGACGAATGCGTGGTGGAAGTGCCGTGCTTCGTAAACGGAAGCGGCGTTTCTGTAACAAAAGTAGGCGGTCTTCCCCTCGGCTGCGCCGCCGTATGCTCGCAAAGCATATGGGTGCAAAAGCTAGCGGTGGAGGCCGCCGTAAACGGGGACGCGGCCCTGCTGAAACAGGCGGCCATGATGGACCCGCTGACAGGCGCGGTCTGCACCACCCCCGAAATCTCGCAGATGGTGGACGAAATGCTCATAGCGGGCGAAGAATGGCTGCCCCAATACAAAAAAGCCATCGCCGCCGCGAAAGAATATTTTAAAAGCGGTAAAGTATTGCCGACTAAAGAATATGAAGGCGCGGCAAGGCTTAAAGTCAGGACTGTTGAGGAACTGGCAGCGCAAAAAAATTCATGATTCACAACATCTCGTGCGCGAGACGATATGCATAATTCATAATTATTTGCAAAGAGAGAACCCTTGCTTATATTTTTTAATGTATATTTTAAAATGATAAGATAATCTTAATATTTGCGTCAGTAATTATGCATTATGAATTATGCATCATGCATTAATAAAAAGGGAGAGGTTAAAAATGGCAAAATGCCCAAACTGCGAATTCAATTTGAAACCCTGGAACATCAAGGCCGAATGCCCCAAATGCGGGATAAACATCCCGAACTACAAATGGGAGGAGCGTATGGAACAGGACGCTGTAATTGCCGAGGAAGCGTTCCGCAAGTTCAGCATAACCACCGCGAATTTCAAAGCGGGGACAATAGGCAGCCCCTTCGCCATCACCCGTTTCGCGCTCGCCCTCGCGCCTTTGCTCATATTGCTGACGCCTATTGTCAATATCGCGGTCAACCTGCCGTTCCGCTCGGGCGAGACGGTCAAATTCACCTTTATAAAGCTGTTTTCGTTCCTGACGGGGACCCTTGATTTCGGCTCGTATTTCAAGATGTTTTCGCTGGACGGGATCGGCGCGCCCATTAAAATTTACACCATGGCTTACGCCGTATTGATTTTCTGCATCCTTCTCGCCGTCGTGAACTTTTTCACTATGCTGATATGCGCGATGCGCCGCCGCTTTTTGCCGAATATTGCCATTTGCGCCCTGACCGCCCTTTGCTTTGCCGTCTGCATTTTCATGGTCTCGTCCGCTTTTTCGCAATTTGCGGCCTCGGAAGTGTCCGTTATAAGCGGAAGCGTAGGCTTCGGCCTGTATCTCGGCCTGGGGCTTTATGCCGTGAACACGGTTGTCAATATTTTGTTTTCAAGCTATATTAAAAAAAAGAAAAACGACGCGCCGGAAACGGTTTCTCCCGATAAAACTGACGAAAAACAGGAAAGCGTTGCGGTATCATAAACCAAATATTCCGCAATTGCCTAAAATGATTGAAATTTAAGGAGAAATTGTTATGCAGCAAATTAACTGCCCGCATTGCAATACGGAATTTGATGAAAAGGAAGTTAAAATGCGGTTTCACGGTTTCTACCCGATATGCCCCCATTGCGGAAAATATATTAAATTTAAAAATAAAAATTATATAATATTGAGAGCTGTAATTGAATTTTTGGTAATTTCGCCGTTTGTCATTTTCTCCGTTTTTTATGATGACATAAACCGGTGGTTAAGATTATTGGTTTTTATAATTGGAACTATAATTTGTTTTTGCATTGACAGAATCTTCTTTTGGGGTATGATTAAAGAACATAGGGTAAAAAAGACGGGAAACGGTGAAATATAGATGGAAAAAACGCTTAGCGCAAAAAATACAGCAGATTCTTTCGCCGAAGTGATAAAAATCATCGAAACGTCAAGGGAATCCGCGTTCCGCAAAGTAAATGAAGAGTTAATTAATATGTATTGGCAAATAGGCGAATATATAAGCGAAGCTATGAAAAACAGCGCCTACGGCGACGGCTATATCCAAAATTTAGCGGATTTTTTCGCTGAAAATTACCCCGAATTAAAGGGATTTAACCGCCGCGGGCTGTATCGCATGAAACAATTTTACGAATTATATGCAGATACGGAGATTGTGTCATCAGTGATGACACAATTAAGCTGGACGAGCCATTTAAAGTTAATGTCAGGTTGCAAAACGTTCGAGGAGCGCCGTTTTTACATGGAAATGTCGATTAAGGAACATTATACATCGCGCGAACTTGAACAGCAAATCGACAGCGCATATTATGAACGCTATATGCTTTCATCAAAAATGGCTGAGACTGCAATTACCGAAACTGGCAAGAAAATTCGCAATATTTTCCGTGATAACTATGTCCTTGAATTTCTTGATGTCGAGGAGACTGTTGAAGAAAAAGATTTGCAAAAATCGATTGTCCGCAATCTGAAAAATTTCATTTTGGAAATCGGCAGGGATTTTACTTTTGTCGGCGAGGAATACCGCGTTCAAGTCGGTAATCATGACTTTTTTATTGATTTGCTGTTTTACCACAGGGAATTATCCTGTTTGGTCGCGTTTGAATTGAAAATAGGCGAATTTCAAGCTGAATACATCAGTAAAATGGGCCTTTATTTAGAAGCGCTGGACAGGGAAATAAAAAAAGAAAACGAAAATCCGAGCGTAGGCGTTATCCTCTGCGCGTCCAAGGATGATGAAGTTGTCGAATTTGCGTTAAGCCGCAATCTTTCCCCGGCCATGGTTTCCGAATACACGTTAAAATTGATCGATAAGCAATTGTTGCAGCGAAAATTAAAAGAATATATTGAATTATCAGAATCAGGAGCAATTGAATAAGAATGAAATTAATTTTAGCCTCTGCCTCGCCCCGGCGCGAAAAATTGTTAAGGGGAGCGGGCTTTGAATTTGAGATAGCCCCTGCGGATATCGAGGAAAAAGCAGACCCGTCCCTGCCCCCCGCGCAGATTGCAATGAATCTCGCGTCCGAAAAGGCAAAAACCGTGGAAAAAACAGCACCGGAAGGCTCGGTTATACTCGCGGCGGACACTATCGTGGTTTTGGATGACGTAATTTACGGAAAGCCGCTTGACAAGGATGAAGCGATGAAAACGCTCAGGCGTTTGTCCGGGCGAGTACATAAGGTTTATACGGGCGTTTCAATATTGCATGAAGGAAAAGAAACCGTATTCAACCGTTCGGCGGACGTAAAATTCCGCGAACTGACGGATAATATTATATTGCAATATATAGCTACGGGCGAACCATTCGGCAAGGCCGGGGCTTACGCCGTCCAGGGCGAAGGCGCGTCGCTTGTGGAAAGGGTTACAGGCGACATCACCACGGTTATCGGGCTGCCGATGGAAGCCGTTGCATTAGAATTGAAAAAGTTTTCATAACGTCCCGTTTGCGGGACGGCCACAAATAATTATGTAATAGCATAATGTTAATCACCGACGCGCAAATCAGCCAGCTTCATAAAATCAACTTTCTTCATAGCCGTCCGTGGCAGCTCGTCCATTACCACGATTTCTTTCGGCACCGAAAAGCGCATCAGGTTGTTTTCACACAGCCTGATGATTTCTTTTTTATGTTCCTCTTCCAACCCCCTGTCGCGGAAGGATACGAAAAGCCTCAAAAACGGCTTGCCGCTGCCGTCTTTAGCCTGTATGGCGCAGACTTCGCGCATAAACGGCAGGCCGTCAACCAGGTTTTCGACGTCGGTCGGGTAAACGTTGTACCCGGATATGATCATCATACGCTTTTTGCGCCCCGAGAAGAAAAAATAGCCGTCGTCGTCGCGGTACCCTAAATCGCCGCTTAAAACCCATTTCACGCCGTTTTTATCGGTATATAAACCCTCGTCGGCGGGCTTGCCCTGCGAAAAATAGCCTTCCATTATCGTGTTGCCTGAAACAGCTATTTCGCCGACGGTACCGTTCGGCACGGGCTTACGGTTATCGTCCCATATCTCCATTGTAACGTCTTCAAGGGGTTTCCCTATGGAACCCGGGCGGTAAACATCCTGAATGTTCGCGCAGCAGACCGAGCTGACTTCCGTCAGGCCGTACCCCTGCCTTAACCTTCCCGGCGCGCCGTGTTTTTCGAGATAAGTGTTGAATTTATCAAGGAATGCCTGCGAAACGTCGTCGCCGCCGCAGAATAAGTAGCGCAGATTTCCCAGATGGGCCCCGTCAAAATTCTTTTCGGCCATAATTTTTTTAAACATGGCGGGGATGCCCACGATAAAGACCGTTTTGTTTTTCCGCATGATTTTATTAAAGCGTTTTTCGTTAAAATTCATCATGGGGATGACCCTTCCCGCGACGCAGGTGATGAGGTGCATGCCTATTGTCAGCCCGTAAGCGTGGAACATGGGCAACACGCATATCCCGCATTCGACGCCCGGCTCATGTATGCCGTCCAGCTTCAGAACCTTATAAACAAGCTCGTTTACCGCTTTCGACGTAAGCTTTATCGTTTTGCTTTTCCCCGTAGTGCCGCCGCCGTTGAGGTAAAAAGCGATTTCGTTCCCGTTATCATTTACACCGTCCTGCGGTGGGTATTTATCGACGGCAAGGCGGTAAAGGGAACGCTTTTTTATCGAAGGGAAAACAAGCCTGAAGCCCTGCTCCGCGATATTTATCCCCGCCCCCCTGATTGCAGGGGCGTAATCGGACGAACGGCAAACAAGGCAGGGTACGCCCTGCCTGTTTATTGCGTCAATGTATTTTTTTGAAAGCATATCGAGGATCATAACGCCCTTCGATCCGGATGCCGCCATAGCTTCGCCGAGGGCCTCGGGCGGCGATAAGGGGTGTATAAAATTTATTATTGCCCCTATTTTGTTCAACGCGTAAAAAGCGACATAGCTCTGTATCGTCGTAGGAAGGAAGACTGTGTAAACGTCGCCGCGCTTTAGGCCGACCTCTTTTTGCATATAAGCCGCAAGGCCGTCGATATCATGTAAAAACCTTGATTTTGCGTGTTTTTTGCCTAGAAATTCCACGGCGTCATATTCGCCGTATTGACCCGAGCATTCGACAAAATACTCATAACAGTTGCGGTTTAACGGTTCCTGCATTTTTTTAGTCCCCTTGTTTCAGGAACGTGTTGCGCCGACACCAATTTTCTGAAGCGAAAATTGATAAAATAAAGACTGCCCGCCCCGGCGGAATTTTAAAACACCGTATTTTTTTGCAAAAACGGATAAAGGTCGTTTTAAGCCGACATAAATTTATAAAGCTTCCCCAAACCTTATAAACCCATATCTGAATTCCGGCCGGAGCCGGTAGCCTTTATATAGCGAATACGTTCGCTGTCATTTTATTTTCTCCGTAGCTTTACCATAACAAATAATCGCAATAATGTCAAGCTGTAATCCATGAATATTAACATATAATATACATATAGTTCATATATATCGGCAAAACATATATACAAATGCAATTATAACGCATGAAAAATGTTCTAAATAAAATTTCCAAATCAATTTATTAACATAATATTAAAATATTGTTTGACATAAGAAAAGATTTATGCTATATTATTCAAGGGGACAAAAATAAAAAGGAAAGGAAAATAAAATAATGGGAAACTATTCATTTGACAGCACGATAGGGGAGCTTCTTGACACCCCGGAAACAAGGGCGCTGATAGACGAGCTTTGCCCGGAGCTTCTTGAACACCCGATGCTCGAAATAGGGCGCGCCTTCCCGGTAAACGTAGCGCTCCCGTTTATTGAAAACCTCGTTACGGAAGAACGCATTGAGAATTTCAGGCAAAGGCTGGCTGAGATTTGACGGCAAAACCATTAAAAACCGTAAGGGCGGCCAAAATTTTTCGCCCTTGCGTTTTTATTCCCAAAAATTTAAATTTATCTAAAATAATCTCTGAAAACTATTGAATAATAGAAGATAATGTTGTAAAATAATTAAATCAATAGGATGTTAAAGGAACGGTAAAATTTATGGCTTTAAAATTACTGGACGATTATTTGAAGAATTTTGTGAGCGACGACGAAATT
>WREG01000011.1 GCA_009779455.1 Oscillospiraceae bacterium | reverse complement strand
TTCGCGTGGTCGTCGATATAGACCGCCCCGCCGTTTTCCGCGGCGGTATTCCCGCTTAAAACGGTTTTGCTTATTGTGATATGCTCAAATCCGTAAACGCCGCCGCCGTTCGCGGAGGATTTGTTGCCCGTTATCCTGCTGTCCCTGATGATAAGGTCTTTTGTGCTGTAAATGCCACCGCCGTTGCCCGCCTTGCAGTCCTTGATTTCGGCGTCTTCAAGGGTAAGCGAGTCGGCTGACGAGAAGATACCGCCGCCTGTATTGCCGCCGTCAAGAATTACGCCGTCGAACTTCAGCACGACGTTGTCGCCCGTGACTGTCATATGCCGCGCGTCCGTTTCGGGGAAAATCGAGACATTCCCGTTTTCGCCTTTAAAGGTAAGGCTTTTGTTTACCGCCAAAGTACCCGTGAGCGTAATATTTTCCGCGATTGAAACGGTGTCGCCGGGCGACGCTTCATTAATCGCCGCCTGCAGCCCCGCGCTGTCCGTAACGCCCTGCGCCGAAACGGTTACGCCGAAAAAGGCGCATAGGGCGCATATAAATATCAATGATATTATTTTATTTTGTTTCCTCTTTATCATATTGCTGTTCATTCCTTTACTGTTATTGTAATGTTATTTTCTTCATTTGATGTAAAAATTATTAATGTTAAATTCAGGGAATAATTCATATTGTCCCGATTTTACTTTTCGCCCCTGCGATTTTGACATAATATTTATGAGACAAGTAATATAATGAATGAAGAATTAAAAATTAAGAATGAATAATTATTTTTCCCGTTAATTTTTAATTCTTCATTCTTCATTTTTCATTCGCGAAAGGGATTGTAATGCAGCCTGTAATCTACATAGACGTATTGATAGCGATAAACGTAATCGTTACATATTTGCTCCTTCTGGCGTCCTCGCAGATTTTGAATGTCAGCGCGACGCCCGCCGGGCTGCTTTCCGGTTCGTTTTTGGGCGGCGTTTACTCGCTTTTGATACTCGCGCCCGCTATGGGGCCCGTCCTGCCTTTTATAATAAAACTGCTCCTTAGTTTAAGCATCGTTTCGGCGGGTTTCAAGCCCCGGAGCGTCCGGTTTTTGTTTAAAACGCTTATGGTCTTTTTCGGCGTCAACTGCGCTTTTGCCGGGGCGGCGCTGCTTGTGGTCCTGCCGTTCCGCCCGAACGGGGTGCTGTATAACAACGGCTCCGTGTATATGAATTTCAGCTTTTTTTCCCTTGTCGGCACCGCCGTCGTATGCTACATTTCCGTCACGGTGATAAACCGCCTTACGAAAAGGAGGCTCCCCGGGGGGCTTGTTTACGACGTTACGGTATCGGTAATGGGCGGAGAGCTTAAGGGCAGGGGGCTCCTCGACACGGGCAACACCATGACCGACGGCTTCGCGGGCAACCCCGTTGTGATAGCGGAAGAAAGCTTTGTCGCGCCGCTGCTTCCGCCGAATGTAATTGATTTTATGCACGCGAAGTTTGATGAAGATTATACCCTGCCTGAAAAATGGATAGGCCGGGTTCGGATGCTCCCCGCGGTTTCCGTTTCCGGGACAAAGATAATGCCGGCCATAAAATCCGATTATTTGGTTATATCAGATAAAAATAACGAAAATAAAATATGCAATGTGATGATAGCGCTAGCTAATGAAAAAATATCCGACGAATACTCATTCCTTTTGAATGGAGAGCTGGGCTTCGAGGGGTTAGGGGTTAGGGATTAGAATTATAAGGGATGGCTATAATATGAAAAATGAAAAATATAAACATAAATATCGTATTTTTAAGTATAATATACTATTATTTTTAGATAAAAATAATAAGCTAAGTAAGATTAGCCTAAAAATATTCGGCGAGGGCGTCTTTTATATAAACGGGCCGCAGTCGCTGCCGCCGCCGCTTGGCAAAAAGGCCGAGGAAGAGGTCATGCGGCGGATTGAAGCCGGGGACGAGTCCGTGCGTGAGCTGCTTATCATACATAACCTGCGGCTTGTGGTCTATATTGCCCGGAAATTCGAAAATTCCGGCGTGGGGATCGAGGATTTGATATCCATAGGCACAATCGGGCTTATAAAGGCCGTGAACACCTTTTGCCCCGCCAAAAATATAAAACTCGCGACTTACGCGTCGAGATGCATCGAAAACGAGATATTGATGTACCTGCGCAAGACCAGCGCCCTAAAATCCGAGACCTCGCTGGACGAACCCCTCAACATTGACTGGGACGGGAACGAGCTTCTTCTGTCGGACGTGCTCGGCAGCGAATTCGACACGGTAAATTATGACATTGAATCGGAGGACGAGAAGAAAATCCTGCAAAACAGCGTGGAAAAACTGGGGGAGCGCGAAAAACTCATAATAAATATGCGTTTCGGCATGGACGGCGGCAGGGAATACACCCAAAAAGAGGTCGCGGATATTTTGGGGATTTCGCAGAGCTATATTTCGCGGCTTGAAAAGCGGATAATCGAACAGCTTAAGAAGGAAATTGAAAAAGTTACGTAAATTTTAATGTTTTATTAATATGTCACATATTTTCTTTCCAATGTTTTATATGTGTGCCTCTTTATTTATTGAAAGAAAAGGTGTAAAATATTTTATAGATATTTTAATATCTATATTTAATAAGGAGGAACACTTATGGATTTTTTTACAAACATTATGCTTTTTTTTATGTATTTATTTAGCGGACCGGTATACTTCGCTGAAATGATTGGCATGATGCTGGCAGGGCTTTTCAGATAAAAGCAAAGAAAGCATTATACCGTAAGAGCCGACCGTTTTGTCGGCTCTTAAATTATATTTTGACAACATATTGAAAAATTTTGCGGGATGTTATATAATACATACGGAAAGGACGGTAAAACAAATGGAAAAATCAACGGTTAAACCTTTGGGGCGCGCCGCGCCGGAGGAACTGGGGCTCTCGTCCCGCGCTTTGATTGACTGGCTGGACGACATGCGGGACAACAAGCTGGAATTCCACAGCTTTATGGTGCTGAGGCACGGGAAAGTGGCGGCGGAAGGGTATTTCTACCCGTATAACGCCGAAACGCCCCACGCCCTTTACTCGTTTTCAAAGTCCTTCACCTCAACGGCCGTGGGTTTCGCAATAGACGAGGGCCTGTTCGGCCTTGATACGACGGTCGCGGAGCTGCTTGACGATATAAGCGTTAAAAAGAACAAGGAACATATCCAAAAGCTTACGGTCAGGGATTTGCTCCGCATGCGTTCGGGGCTGGGCGAGGATATCATCGGCGACAAGGCGAAATTCGACTGGATAAAGCATTTTCTGGAGGGCAAAAACGACTCCGCCCCGGGCGAAAAGTGGTTTTACAACAATATGTGCCCATATCTGCTCTCTTATGCCTTAACCCGCAAAACGGGGATGCCCCTTGTTGATTATCTTATGCCCCGCCTGTTCGGGCCGCTGGGCATCGAAAGGCCCGTATGGGAAGAAAGCCCCGACGGCACGGAAGCAGGGGGCTGGGGGCTTTACCTCAAAACGGAGGATTTGGCACGGTTCATGCTTTGCTATCATCAAAAAGGGGTTTGGGAGGGCAAACAGGTCATCCCCGCCCGGTGGGCGGCCGAGGCGGTGAAACTGCAAGGGGACACTGTTGACAACAGGCAGGACTTTAAGTGCGGGTACGGCTATTACTTCTGGCGGGGCAGCACGCCGAACACATACCGCGCGGACGGCCTTTTTTCCCAGCACGGCATAGTTTTTGAGGATTATGACGCGGTAATCGTGTATACCGCCGCAGTCCCCAGCGAGCAGGCCGCCATTGACAGCGTACTGCGGCATTTCCCCGCCGCGTTTAAAGAAGGGGCGCTTCCCGGCGATGATGAGGCGCATAATGAAATGAACAGGCGCATAAGCTGCCTGTCGCTGGAGAAACTTCCCGCAAGCGGGAAAAATGAAGCCGAAAAGCTTATAAGCGGAAAAACATATAAAACAAAAAAAGCGGGGATTCTCCGTTTCGGCGGACAGCCTTTCAGCATCCTGCCAATGCCCGTGACGTTTATGATGGGATACAAGGCAGGGAACCCCGACAACGTCCGCTTTGACTTCAAAGACGGCTATTGCATTTTTTCGTGGGATGAAGGCGACGGAAAGGAAAAAAACTCCATACCGATAGGCATGGACGGCGAATTCCGTACGGGGAAAATGCGTTTGGCGGATATAGATTTCACGGCCGTTTCCGGCGGCTGTTGGCATGAGGACGGCACTTTGGAGCTTTGGATAAGGGTTTTGGAGACGATTTCAATGCGGGTGCTGAAATTCAAGTTTGACGGGAACCGTTTTAAGGCGAAAACGGATTCGGTGCCGTCCATAAAGGATATGCTGTCCGGCATCAGCGACAACATGGATCAGCTGTTCGGCAAATTCCTGGGCAATATCATAGCCCGCGTGTTGATGTTTTTCGCGCCGTACATTAACGCGACGCTGCGGGGATTTAGGAATTAAAATTGAAAATAGGCAACATCGAAATAAAATCAAAAGCTATATTGGCGCCCCTTGCCGGGGTTGCGGACAGGGCCTTTCGCGAGGTTTGCCGCTCCTTCGGCGCGGGGCTTGCCTACAGCGAGATGACAAGCTCGAAGGGCGTGACCATGGGCGACCGAAAATCGCGGATTTTAATGGATGTGTCAAACGACGAACGCCCGCGCGGCATCCAGATTTTCGGGGACGGCCCCGCGGTAATGGGGGAATCCGTGAAAACAGCACTGGAATATTTGCCTGATATCATCGACATAAACATGGGCTGCCCCGTGCCTAAGGTCGTAAAAAACGGCGGCGGCGCGGCGCTGATGCAAAACCCCGCACTCGCCGGGAAAATCATCGAAAGCGTTGCAAAAGCGGCGGGGGACGTGCCTGTAACGGTGAAAATCCGCAAAGGCTTCGACAATGGGCATATAAACGCCGCGGAAATCGCGAAAATCGCGGAAAACAGCGGCGCGGCGGCGGTTACGGTACACGGCCGCACCCGCGAGCAGATGTATTCGCCCCCCGTTGACCTTGAAATCATTAAAGCGGTGAAGGAAGCGGTAAAAATCCCCGTGATAGGCAACGGCGACGTAACGGGCGGCCTGAGCGCGAAAAAAATGCTGGACTGCTGCGGCGTTGACCTTGTAATGGTAGGCAGGGGGGCCTTGGGGCGGCCGTATGTTTTTGAAGAAATAAACGCTTTTCTGGCCGGGCGGGAATACAAACCGCCGGATATCGCAGGGCGCATGGAAATCATGCTTTCCCATATCAATAAAATATTGGAATACAAGGGCGAAAAAGTGGGCTTTCAGGAAATAAGGAAACACGCCCTTTGGTATACAAAGGGCATAAAAGGCGCGGCGGCGTATAGGCGGGAATTGTCGAATATATCTTCGATGGATGAATTGATGTGCATTGTATGCGAAATTACAAATAAATATTGACTTTTTATTTGTTTAACGTATAATACTAAGTAAGGAATGTAATGATATTTTTGGAGATGGGATATTATGGAACTTGCAAAAGTGACAAGTAAAGGACAGGTTACGATTCCTGTTTCAATACGCAAACGAATGGGTATCAAAGACGGGGATAAACTGTTATTTATTGAAAAACCGGGCGGGGTCGTTATGATGAACCCCACTCTTATGGCATTGGAAAAAATCGGCAGGGCATTTGAAGGCGAAGCGGAGCGTTTAGGGTTAGAAAATGAAGATGATGTCGTTGCCATGATAAAAGAAATCCGTAGGGAACGTTGGGAGAAAAATTATGCGGATAATGCTTGATACGAACATCCTTATTTCAGCGTTTGTTTTTCAAAGCAAAAAAATTTACGCCATGATTGACGATATCGTTTTAAAACACGAATTAGTGCTTTCAACTTATGTTTTAGATGAATTACGCGATGTTGCCGCCCGTAAATTTCCGCAAAAGGCGGGGGAATTGGATGAATTTTTAACAACATTGTCGTTCACTTTGGCATATTCGCCGCAAATGATGTCAATGGGGCTGTTTGATATCCGCGACATGAGCGATTACCCCGTTCTATATACCGCAATACTCGAAGGCGTGGATTTAATCATTACGGGAGATAAAGATTTTTATGAGGTAGAGGTTGAAAAACCTGAGATTTTAACAGTCGCGGCATATACAGCTATGTATATGCATAAATGAAAATAAAAATAAAAATAAGAAATTCCGAAGAAAATTCGGGTTTTTTTTATTTATAGCTTTACTTTTTGAGAAAAATAAGTTAAAATGGGTGTAGTAAAATTATTATTTCTGAAAGGGTTTTGTTATATGAAAAAATCGCGTTTCAAGCCTTTTGTTATTTTGATTTCATTAATTTTATCATTTTCGCTCGTTTTCGCTTCGATGACAACCGCGAGCGCCGCCGCCAGCGAGGGTTGCCTTAACAGCAACCCCGGAAACGTCCCGAAAACCGAGAAGTTCGGCTATAACCTGCTCGACAGGCTTATCACAAATGTTGTCGGGCCGATGCTCACCGCCTTTTTGCCGGGGCCGCCGATACCTAAAAAAGCTGATTTTGTCTCAGAAAACAAAAACCCGGGGTCGGCCGGGATGCAAACGGAAGCCGTCGCGGGCAACCGGTGGCAGGTGGGCTACAGCGCGGGTTCTCTGCTTGAAAATTATGATATCCTCGACGGGAACCATATCGTCGCGGGTTCAATGGAATTCGGGTACAAAAAGCTTGTGACGGAGGTTCTGGACGACACCTGCGCGCGGGTTTTCGCCATTAGCGACAGCAGCGGCAACGGCACGGCGGTTTTCGTCGCACTGGACGCTTTCGGCTTCCCGAACCGCTATGTGAAGGAAATCCGCTCAAGGCTTGCCGGATTTTCGGAAGAAAACAATATTGTCAGCATAAATGTGTCGTCCGTACACCAGCACAGCGTCGTAGATACGCTGGGAATGAACGGCGATATCAAAGAAATATTGAAAACAAACCCGATAAACAATATTTTGGGCAGATCCGACAAGAATGTCAACGGCGTAAACCCCGCCTACCTTGAAAATTTATATAACGTCGTCGCAAGGCTTGTCGAAGAGGCCGTCGGCAATATGGAGCCGGGCGCGCTTTATTACGGCAACGTCGATGCGGGGGAATATGTGGTTGACTGGCGCGCACCCTATTGCATAGACGAAAACCTCAACCGCCTGCGCTTCGTGCCTGACGATTCGGGAAGCAGGGAGACCTGGTACGTGACCTTTTCCGCGAACTGCGGCGGCACGGCCGGGGGCGGCACGGTCGTCACGGGGGACTACCCCTATTATATGGCGGAAGCGCTTGACGGACAGGGCATAAATTTCATCTATACCCACAGCGCACAGCAAGCGACGGATTTGGTTGGCGGCGAAGAGGTCGTCGGCGTCCCGTTCGGGGAAGCAAACGTAAGTTTTATGGCGGCATATGCGGAAAAACTGGTTGAAAGGCTTTTTGAGATTGAAAATGACGAGCTTTTGGAGCCAATGCTCAACGTAAGGCATCTCGAATATTTCTGCCCCATAGACAATCAGGTCATGGTCATAGCTTTGAAGATGGGTATGTTTACCAACACCGCTGTCACCCCGAGATTTAACAGGTACGAAGTGGTGACAGAGGTCGGCTATGTGGAATTGGGCTCGACTTTGGGCATAGCGCTCATCCCCGGCGAGGTTGAGGGCGCGATTGTTGATTCTTCGTATTGCGGCGGCGCGCTGAAGCCCGCCGAAACGTGGACGGGCAACACTTGGGGCTATCCGTCCATGCAGGAAATCATAGCGGGGGAGACGGGAAGGAAATTGATCTGCTTCGCCCTCTGCAACGACCAGATAGGCTATATCGTGCCCAAAAACAATTACGTCCCCTATATCGCGCCCCAAAGCGAAGGCATTGAGTTCGTCTCGGTCGGGACGGTGTCGGCGGAAAAGCTGATGGGCGCGTTTATTGAATTAATAAATATTTAAAAAAGGATGGATTATAAATTATGTCAGTTCTCACAATTACAAAAGAAAACTTTGAATCGGAGGTAATAAACTCCGAAAAAACGGTCCTGCTCGATTTCTATGCCACATGGTGCGCCCCCTGCCGCATATTCGCCCCCGTTATTGAAAAAATCGCGGAGGAAACCCCCGATATAAAAGTGGGGAAGGTAAATATAGACGAGGAGCAGGAGCTTACGGCAAATTTCGGGGTTATGGGCGTCCCGACCCTTGTGGTCTTTAAAAACGGCAGGGCTGTGAAAAAGTCATCCGGCGTAAAGCCGAAATCCGCAGTGCTTGAAATGGTTAAATAGAAATTAGGCTGATAAAAAACCACTCTGCCGATATGGTTGGAGTGGTTTTATTCTTTATCACCATTTTTAAAACATTCTATCATATCAAGCATCAGCCCTACCTGTTTTTGAGAGAGGCCGCAACACACGGGGACGGTTCTTTGTTTGTGTGTTTCAGCATCAAATATATGTTAATATTTTACATAATAATGCCTCCGTTTTTGGATATAAAAGGAATATCTTTTTTTTGACATTAGGTGTATAATTAACACATAAAAATAAAAAATGTCGAAAGAAGGGATCGCACATGAAAAATATCAATAAGTCGGCCTACGTTCCGGACAGGCCGGCAAGCCTGAAAAGCAGCGAGCTGGATTTTATTTTAAAGTACAGGGTATTGGATAAGTCGCAGAAGGAAAAATACAGAAAAATTATAAAGGGGATGGCAGACAACGAATTAAAAATAAATAAAAATGAAACGGATAAAATTTAAAAATTAATCATTGCAAAAAAGCTGTCTTTGATTTATAATGTCATAAACAGCTTTAATTATTGAAAGGTTGGGAAATAAAATGCCAAAATATACATTAGGGATTGATTACGGCACGCTTTCGGGCCGCGCCATGCTTGTGAACGTGGAAAACGGGGATGAAATAGCCTCCTCCGTCTTTGACTACCCCCACGCGGTCATGGACGAGGCTTTGCCGTCGGGAAAGAAATTGGGCGTTGACTGGGCTTTGCAGCATCCGCAGGATTATCTGGACGTATTGTATAAAACCGTCCCGGACGTTCTGTCGCAGGCCGGGGTTTCGCCCGGGGATGTGATTGGCGTAGGCATCGACTTTACGGCCTGCACCGTACTGCCCGCGAAAAAAGACGGCGCGCCGCTGTGTTTTATGGATGAATACGCCGACGAGCCCCACGCCTATGTCAAGCTTTGGAAGCATCACGCCGCACAGGACGAGGCGAACAGGCTGAACGAGATTGCTGAGGGCAGGGGGGAGCAGTGGCTTAAAAATTACGGCGGGAAAATATCATCCGAATGGGCCATTCCTAAAATGTGGCAGGTTCTGAACGAAGCGCCGGATATTTATGATGCCGCCGACACCTTTATCGAAGCGGCAGACTGGGTCGTTTGGCAGCTCACGGGCAAAGAGAACAGGAACTCCTGCACGGCCGGATATAAGGAATTGTGGAATAAAAAAGACGGATTCCCGTCCAAGGATTTCTTCAAGGCCCTCGACCCGAGGCTTGAAAACGTCGTGGAGGAGAAGCTTTCGCGGGATATCACCGCGTCCGGCACGAAAGCGGGGGAGCTGACCGCCGAAATGGCGGCAAAACTGGGGCTTCGCGCCGGGATCGCCGTCGCCGCCGCCATAATCGACGCCCATGTGTTTGTCCCCGCCGCCGGGATTGACGGAACGGGGAAAATGCTGGCTATTATGGGTACATCCACCTGCCATATGCTGCTTTCGGAAGAAGGAACGCAGGTCGGCGGCATCTGCGGTGTGGTCGAGGACGGCATTCTGCCCGGGTTTTTCGGCTACGAGGCGGGCCAGGCCTGCGTGGGCGACCATTTCCAGTGGTTCGTCGAAAACTGCGTCCCCGCCGCGTATATAAACGAAGCGGAAGCGCGGGGCGTGAATATACATAAATATTTGCGCGAAAAAGCGGAAAGGCAGAAGCCCGGCGAAAGCGGCCTTCTGGCCCTCGACTGGTGGAACGGCAACCGCTCCTGCCTTGTGGACGTTGACCTTACTGGCATGATGGTGGGCATGACGCTCCGCACCAAACCCGAGGATATTTACCGCGCCCTGATAGAGGCCACGGCGTTCGGCACGCGGAAAATCATAGAGACGTTCAAAGAATGCGGCGTCCCCGTCAGCGAATTCTACGCGGCGGGCGGAATAGCGAAAAAAGACCCCTTTATGATGCAGATTTACGCCGATATAATCAAAATGCCCATAAAAATCGCGGGAAGCGACCAGGGCGGCGCCTTAGGTTCGGCCATTTTCGGCGCCGTCGCGGCGGGAAAAGAAAACGGCGGCTACGGCGACGTGTTCGAGGCTGCCCGCAGAATGGGCAAAGTGCTTGACACTGTATATCTTCCCATAAAAGAGAATTCGGATATCTACGACAAGCTTTACGCGGAATATGAGGTTTTACACGATTATTTCGGCAAGGGGGCGAATGATGTTATGAAGCGGCTGAAGGATATTAAAAAGAGCGGGCAGTGAATAAGGCGGGGTTTATTAGCGGAGGGATAATTCGTTATAAACTTCAAAATATCTCCTGCCCAACCGATACAGCGCCTCCCTGCAAAAATGGATTGTGTCCCCGTCGCCGAGTTTTTGGTTGTTTGACAAAAGCCCGTCGGTTTCGATAAACCCCGCGCTGCCGACAGCCGCGCAGACGTCTTTTATCGCCCTGATTATCGGCTCGCATGCCTCCGCGTTGCCCGACTTCCATTCATGTACAAAATCGGCGGCTATAAAGGGCAGGTTTCCGCATTTGAAGGTATTCCTTACCGCCTCAACCAGCGTTTTGAGTTTTTTGAAATGTTCGTCATATGAAACGTTCCCCGCTTCGTTTTCGCCCTGATGCCATAATAAGGCGGCAAGCCTGTTTTCGGGGTTCAGTGCGAGGGCAGTTTCAATCATTCCCACCATCCTGAGAAATAAATCGTCTTTCAGCCCCCATCTTTTGTCACAAAAACCCGTGCCGCCAACCGCCGACCGCAATATCAAAAGCTTCCTGCCCTCCGCCGGATTGCCGTTTTTTATGTACGCGTCAGCAAAAGACAGTGAAAAATTACCTGAAAGCCGCTCTCCGTGGCTGTGTTCGGCCGCAAGCGACACCGTAAAATCGCCGTTCAGGAAATAAATGCCTTCATGAGGCTCAAACGGCCCGTCCACGTCCCCGAAGCCGTAGCCCTCGGCGTTTGACTGGCCCGCTTGGATGATGATATCAAATTTTTCTTTGCTGAAATCTTTTAACATATTTCCATACCGTTAATATCGCGCATAACATCAAACTTTCTTTCCATATCCCTGACAAGCTCCATCTGCGTCTTGCACCGGTCGAGGTTGTGTTCGGGGTAGGCTATCCTGAAATACGTGTCGCCGTTCAGGTAGTCGGTCAAAAAGCGGATCCCGCACTCGTAGGTGATAAGCTTCGCCGCGAATGGCATATATTCTATCTCTCTTTTGACAAAACTGGCCCCGCAAGCGTTCAGGTAGCCTTTTGTGTATTGCTCATATAGGCTCAAATCAAGGGAAACCTTTGACAAATCCTTCTCGTCCTCAGCGGCTGTTCGCGCCGAAGCGGATCGCGTCCCCGAAATCATAGAGCGAAAGCCCCGGCATGACGGTGTCCAGATCTATGACGCAGATGCCTTTGTTCGTTTTGTTGTCAAACAGCACATTGTTGAGCTTTGTGTCGTTATGCGTCACCCGCATCGGCAGTTCGCCCGCATCGCTCAGATTTACCAAAACGGAAGCTTCGCCCTCCTTGGAAAGTGCGAAATCTACCTCCGCGCGGGCGAATTCAAGCCGCCCTGAGAGGTTGTTTTCCACAGCTTCCCGAAGGGCGGCGAAGCGCTTTTTCGTGTTGTGGAAATCCGGTATGGTATCGTGCAGGGTTTCGATGGGGAAGCCGCTCAGCATGGACTGGAACCTGCCGAAAGCCTCGCCCGCGTCGTAAAAAGTTTCGGGCCTGTCGATTGAATCGCGGGTATATGTGCCGTCAACAAAGCGGTAAACCCTCCAATGGCGGCCATTTTCATCCGCGTAAAAATAATTTCCGTTATCAGCGGGCAGGAAGGTCAGGGTTTCCCGCTCCGGGTCGCCGCCGGACTCCCTGATGCGTTCCTTTAAATACCCCGTCACCGCGACGATGTTTTCCATCAGCCCGGCGGGATTTTTAAATACGTTGGTATTGATGTTCTGCAAAATATATTTATTGTATTTATTGCCTCCCATATCATAATAAAGCAGGTAAGTATTGTTGATATGGCCGGTTTCTATAATTTGGGCCGTTTTAAGCGTGCCTTCAAGGCCGAATTTTTTCGCGACGCCGTCTGTGTCGAAGGTTAAGTCAAACATAAAAATATCCTTTCGTCTTTAAATTTCTTTCCATATATAATACTTCTTAATTGCGGTAATTATATCAATATAATGTAAAATTCATGTAAACAAGTCAAAAAAATAATAACCAAAGGCGGGTTTGCCCCGCTCCGGTTATATAATTTTGGGTGCAGCGTGACTATACTATCATTTTCAGCCCTTGTCCATATTTTTATAAAACAAAAATTCCTGTATTGCATTTTTAAGGAAAATCGTATATAGTATTTGTAATAATAAAATCTATAAGGATAAGTGAATATGAAATATATAATCCGTTTATTCAAAATGGCGAAGCCGTGGTATAAATACCTCGTTATTTCCACTTTCGCGCTGTTCGCCGTGTCGGGCATCAATTTGTATGAGCCTTATGTCATAAAAAGAATAATCGCGATAATGGAATCCGGTGAACTGCCAGAAATGATGAATGTCATTACAGGCCTTGCCCTGCTCTTGCTTGGGGTGTTCGCCGTCCGCGCCGTTTGCCAGTTTTTGACCCATTACATCGCCCATGTGGCGTCGTGGCGGCTGGTTGCCCATGTGCGGAAGCTGATATACGGCCATTTCCAGAAGCTTTCGATGGCTTATTACCACGACAAGCAGACAGGGCAGCTTATGTCCCGAGTCGTCAACGACACTGCGACCTTTGAGAGCATGATAGCCCACGCCATCCCGGATTTGCTTTCAAATATAATCACAATGGCGGGGGTTTATGTCATACTTTTTACGATGAACCCGGCTTTGACCGGGCTTATCAGCATACCCCTGCCGTTTTTGGTGCTGACGACTTTCATCCTGCGGAAAATGCGGCGGAATTTCCGCAGGGGGCAGGAAAAAATCGCCGATCTGAACGCCATTTTGCAAGATAACCTCTCAGGCATGAAAGAAATCCAGGTTTTCAACAAGCAGGGGTACGAACTGGAAAGGGTAGGGGGGAAAGCGCGGGAGCACGTGGATTCCCTGCTGAAAGCCCTGTTTTACGGCGGCATAATGAACCCGTCGGTAAATTTTATAACGTCAATAGGCACGATAACCATACTTGTCGCGGGGCCGCTTCTGGCAATCCGCACAGGGCTGCAAATCGCGGACGTCGTCGCGTTCCTGCTGTATTTAAGCCGGCTTTACGCGCCTGTATCCCAGCTCGCTCGGCTGGTTGAGGACATGCAGCAGGCCCTCGCGGGGGCGGAGCGGGTTTTCGAGGTGCTTGACACAGAGCCGTTTATAAAAGACAGCCCCGGCGCGAAAGACGTGGGCAGGCTGGCGGGGCAGCTGAGTTTCAATAACGTGTCTTACGCCTATAAAGACGATATGCCTGTGCTTGACGATATCAGCTTTGACGTAAACCCGGGCAAAATGGTGGCGCTGGTAGGGCCGACGGGGGTGGGAAAGACTACGATTTCCGCTCTGATAACCCGTTTTTACGACCCCGACGCGGGCAATATCTCAATGGACGGGATAAATATACGCGATATGACCCTCGAAAGCCTCCGCAATCAATTGAGCCTTGTTTTGCAGGACGTATTTTTATTCAACGGCACAATAAGCGAGAATATCGCTTACGGATGCGAAAATGCTTCGCAAAAACAAATCGAACAGGCCGCGGAAACGGCCTGCATAGCGGAATATATCGAATCCCTGCCCGAAAAGTACGACACATTGATAGGGGAGCGCGGGATGCGGCTGTCCGGGGGGCAGAAACAGCGCATATCAATAGCCCGCTCGGTCCTGCGGAACTCGCCCATACTGATTTTGGACGAAGCGACCTCGTCGGTTGACACGGAGACCGAAAAGGAGATACAGCGGGCCATAAACGGCATAGCCGGCACGAGGACGCTCATAGTGATAGCCCACAGGCTCTCCACCGTCCGAAACGCGGACAAAATAATCGTGCTGGAAAACGGCAGAATCACCGAGCAGGGCAAGCACGACGAATTAATAAAATTAAACGGGGCTTACGCCAAGCTTTGCAGTATACAAAATATTCAATAATTTTAATAAACGTTGTCCAAAGAATCCGTTGAGAAATCAACGGATTCTTTATTCTAAATTATTGCCTGTCGGCATATTTATTAATTGGTAATAATTCAGTTAAGCTGCACGGAGGGGGAAGTTTGAAAAACAAATTTTTCAAACGGGAAGTTTTGCCTTTAAAATCCTTTACAGACAAAGCTTCCGCCCGGCAGAGAAAGGGTGTTTATAATCGTGAAGGCTTTAGTTGAAACCCGGGCTGTCAGGCTCGGCGAATATATCGTTGAAAACAAAGCGACCGTCAGATTGGCGGCAAAAAAATTCGGGATAAGCAAATCGACGGTACATATGGACGTTGCGGAGCGCTTAAAAAAATTAAGCCCGTCATTATATAGCGAGGTCAGGGAAATTTTAGACGTAAACAAGGCACAAAGGCATATTAGGGGAGGGAACGCAACAAAAGAAAAATATGAAAGCTTAAAAAACGGTATATGAATGCTGAATCTGAGGGACGGGTTTTAGGCCCGTCCCCGTTATTTTTTCCTTTATGTTGTATATTTATATAAAATATGTTAACAATACCCTTATATTGCCGCGGTGTTAAAAAAGCGGCAGTAAAAAATTGCTTTAGGAGTGATGTTAATGGCAAGCCTCTCATCCATTGAGCTTCACGCTATCGAGGATCAGCTGAATTCCGAGGAGATAGTCGTCAAAAAGCTTAAAAATTACGCCACTATGACCCAGGACCCGCAGATAAAATCCACCTGCGAGCAAATAGCGGCGCAGCACAAGAAGCATTTCGACACCCTTATGGGGCATTTAAGCTGTTAAGAACGGGAAGGAGAAAAATTTATGGCAATGATGTCGGACAAAGAAGTCATGGGCGATATACTCGCCACCCATAAGCATATCACGGCCGCGTACAATTCATATTCAAACGAGTGCATGCACAAGCCGCTTCGGGAAGATTTATTGAATATACTGCGCGAAGAGCACAATATCCAGTCGGGCGTGTTCACTGAAATGGAAAAGCGGGGCTGGTACGTGCCGCCATGCGCCGAGCAGCAGATGATCGACCAGACGAAAACCAAGTTCCAGAGCGTTTCTGCGACGCTGTGAGGAAATCAAGATGCAGGGGCTAAAATTTTAGCCCCTGCTTTTTTAAATTTCCACTACGCCGATCGCCTGCGCGTCCTCGCCGTATTCCATAATGTACGGCCTGCAATCGGGGGGCATGGCTATTGAATTCCCTATGCATTTCCAGCCTTCCCAGACGCCGCCGCCTACGTGGCCGACGCTGCTCACGCCTATCACCCACATGCCGTAATCCTTGGCCAAAGCCTTATAGGGCTTCAGCCATGTATTGCCGTAGGGCTTCCTCGCGGCGGCTTCCTCCGGGGGGACGGCCCACGCGCAGGGCGACAGGACGATCTTTGCGCCCATGGCGGCCTGGGCGCGGCCCATGGATTCCTCGTGGAACAGGTTGTCCGCGCAGATATTGACGCCCACTTTGCCGAAACCCGCCTCATATACCCCCAGCCGGTCGCCGTTTCCGTAAACCATGTCCTCGATGCCCTTCAGCACGTTGATTTTCCTGTGCTTTCCCAAATATATGCCGTTTTCGTCGATTATCACGGCCGTATTGTAGCAGCGGCCGCTGTCGTTTTCCGTCAGCCCGGCGACAATGAACATCCCGTATTTTTTTGCCAGCGCGCACAGCCTTTCCGTCCTTTCGCCTGGTATGCTGTCAGCATACTTCAAAGCGTCGGGCGCACCCCAGCCCACGTCGAAGCATTCGGGCAGGACCGCGCAGCGGCAGCCAATCCCTGCGGCCTTGGCTATCTCGTTTTCGGCATTTCTGAAATTTTCTTCGACTTTTTTGAATTCCACTTTTAATTGGAGCATTGCTATTTTCATATTCGTACCTCCGTCAATGGGTTAATGCAAAAAACCGCCCGTAGGCGGCGTTTATGCTATTTTTAATAACGTGACTTCTGTTTTGAAAAATTTATTTTTCAAACATCCACCGCCTAAGCTTATTATACTTCAGATTCCGTCTTTTGTCAACCCGAATGGCAAGAAACGCGCAGAGATAGTTGATCCGATTGAAAAGAAGCCCTTGTATATGTTTCATCTCGGAAAACGTATATTGTCAATCGGCAGCTTCGGCTGCAACCTCCGCTGTCCGTTTTGTCAAAATTTCGAAATTTCCCCCGAACAGATTGCCGTTTTAGCAAAAAAGACGGTTTCCGATGGCAATATAGGAGTGGCGTACACTTACAACGAACCGCTGAGCGGGTATGAATTCGTTTGCGGCTGCACAAGGTTTGTGCGGGAAGCGGGGCTTTGCAATGTCCTTGTTACAAACGGTTATATAAATCGCGAACCCTTTGAGGCGCTCCTTCCGTTTATTGCCGCAGTGAAACCGCGAAAAAATATTAAAAAAAAGTTTTTACCGGGAATATGGGGTAGGATAAATTAAGGATAGAGTACGAAAGTTTGTTGCCTTTTCGGATAAAATGTGATAACATAATCATAATGCAAAGCAAAATCAAATCAAGGGATATGGGAAATGTGAGCGAAAAAAAAACAGGCCTCGGCGGACAGGTATGGACAGCGCTGATTGTTTCGCTGTTTATGTTTATTCCCATGTCGATGATTGTTAAGAAGATGAAAAGCGATAAAAAACGATAAAAGGAGGCGAACCCATGCCAAAACAGCGCTATACCCCATGGGGCGAAATTTTCGACCGAAATAATCCGCTGCCGGAATACCCGCGCCCGCAGCTGCGGCGGGACGGCTGGTTGAACCTCAACGGCGTCTGGGATTACGCGATCACTAAAAATGACGCCGTTTTCACGGGTCCACAGGGTGAGATCGTCGTCCCCTTTTCGCCGGAGAGCCTCCTTTCCGGCGTGAACCGCCAATTGCAACCTGACGAAACGCTCCATTATCGCCGTAAATTTCATATAGACGAAACATTTATCAAACAGACTACGCTGCTGCATTTCGGCGCGGTAGACGACGCGTGCAGGGTGTGGATTAACGGCCAGCTTGCCGGTGGGCATCAGGGCGGTTTTATGCCTTTTGCCTTAGACGTTTCCGCCCTCATAAAAATCGGCGAAAACGAAATCCGCCTTGCCGTCACCGACCCGACAGATACGGGCTTTATCAGCCGGGGCAAGCAATCTTCCAAGCCCGGAGGGATTTGGTATACCCCCCAGTCCGGTATCTGGCAAACCGTTTGGCTGGAGAGCGTGCCGCAGGCTTATATCGCCTCTTTGCGCATGACCCCCGATATTGACCGCTCCGTTTTGCGTATCAACCCTCATGTCGAGGGCTCTGCTGCAGATCCCGTAGTTGCTGAGGTTTTTGACGGCGGCAGGCAAATCGCGCGGGTTTCGCTGACGGCAAACAGCGAAAATGAAATCCCCATCCCTAATCCCCGCCTTTGGTCGCCTGAAGACCCGTATTTGTATGACATACGGCTGACAATAGGGGAAGACCGTGTGCAAAGCTATTTCGGGATGCGCAAATTTTCTCTGATGAAAGACGGCGCCGGCATACTGCGTCTGGCGCTGAATAATAAGCCCTATTTCCATAACGGCCTGCTCGACCAGGGCTATTGGTCCGACGGGCTGCTGACGCCGCCGTCTGATGAAGCTATGTTATATGACATCCGCAAGATGAAAGCGCTTGGCTTCAATATGCTCCGAAAGCATATCAAAATCGAGCCGCCGCGCTGGTACTACCATTGCGACAAGGAAGGCATGTTAGTCTGGCAGGACATGATAAACGGCGGCGAAAAATATAACTTCGGCGTAATCGGCGCGCTTCCGTTTGCCGGCATTAATTTGAAGGATACTGAGAAAAACTATAAAAAATTCGGCCGCTTAAATAAAACGGGCAGGGATAATTTTTACAGCGAGCTGGACGTTATGATACGGCATTTGTACAACAGCGTCAGCATAAGCGTCTGGGTTCCGTTCAATGAGGGCTGGGGGCAGTTTGACGCGTTGAAGGCGGTGGATTTTATACGCGAACGCGATGATTCCCGCCTTATCGACCACGCCAGCGGCTGGCACGACCAAAGCGGCGGCGACATGAAAAGCCCCCATGTCTATTTTAAGCCCATTCGTTTGCCGAAAACGGAGAAAAAACGCGCAACCGTCCTTTCCGAATTCGGCGGGTATTCCCATAGGATACCGGGCCATATTTACAACCCTGACAAGAATTTTGGCTATAAAGTTTATAAAACCCTGCCCGGTTTTTCCGCAGGGTATCAAAAACTGTTTGAAAAACAGATCATACCTTCAATAGCGAAAGGCTTGTCCGCGGCGGTGTATACTCAGGTTTCCGATGTCGAGGAAGAGACAAACGGCCTGCTGACCTTTGACCGAAAAGTCTGCAAGCTTGACATCAAACAGACGCAGGCCCTTAACGCGCAAATTCGATTGTAATATACTGTTTAACGCTAAATATTGAAAGGAGAAAAACAACATATGAAATTGATTGTAAACAAAGAAAAATGCCCGCAAAACCATAAATGCCCTTCTATTGCCGTCTGCCCCAAGGGGGCGATCATGCAGAAGGACATCTATTCGCTGCCTGAAATTGACAACGAAAAATGCATCCTTTGCGGCAAGTGCATGGAGTTTTGCCCGAAAGATGCGTTTGAAAAAATATAAAGCAAAGGATGTCTGCAATGAACATATTATTTATCGACATAGACACATTGCGCCCCGACCACATGGGCTGTTACGGCTACAGCCGGAATACCACCCCGAATATGGACACTATAGCCGAAGAGGGAATAAAATTTAA
>WREG01000010.1 GCA_009779455.1 Oscillospiraceae bacterium | reverse complement strand
CCCCGAATTGACCCGCAGGATAGGCGCCGCCTTCGGTAGTATGGATAATTTTAAAGCGGAATTCAAAAAAGCGGCCCTGGGCGTTTTCGGCTCGGGGTACGCGTGGCTCGCAATGAATCCCGGCGGCGGGTTTTTAATAACGACGACCGCCAATCAGGACACCCTCGTCCCGCTTAATCTGATCCCGCTGATGTGCATAGATGTGTGGGAACACGCCTATTACCTCAAACATTACAATATGAGGGCGGATTACATAGACGACTGGTTCAACGTCGCCAGATGGGATATTAAGTTCTAAAAACACCTTGACAAATGAATGCCGCAAATATATACTATAAATTGGTTAACGCAAAATTAAAAAACGGAGAGAATATGTTGAATAAAAACGGCGCTCCTCTTTCTAAATCAGCCGATTACGCCATAAGGATAGGCTTCGTGATAATCGGGGCGGTCACAATTTCTTTCGGGGTCGCTTTGTCGGTTCACGCCAACATCGGGATGAGTACATACGACGGGATGATACAGACCGTCACCGACGTTATCAACAGGAACGTCCTTCCCGGGGAAAGCCTTATAATTAAAGTGGGGACGCTTGCTTTAATCATAAATATGAGCTTTGTATTGGCCCAGATGCTTTTTTTGCGGAAAAATTATCAGCTACGCCAGCTTTTGCAAATCGCAAACCTTACCCTCGGCATCACTTCTTTAAACTTTTTTCAATACAATGTTTTGACCCATATAAAATTTACAGGCTACCCCGTGTGCCTTGTCGCCTGCCTGCTCTCTATCGCCATAAAGGCTTTGGGCGTCATGCTTATACTGGAATCCAATTTCATCCGCACGCCAATGGAGGGCATGGTTCAGCTTATCGCCGACAGGATACATAAACGGCTGGGCCTTATTATGCAGATACTCGACGCGTTTTATGTGATTATCGCGTTTTCGCTCGCGATGATTTTCAGCACTGTTTTAAGGGTAAGGGAAGGCACGATTATCACAGTGCTGCTGTTCGGTCCGATGCTTGACCTTTTCCGCAAGCCTTTGAGGAAATTAAAAGAAAAATACGGTATTATGCAATAATTCGTAGGGGCGGACGACCCTACAGGGGTATGATTATGCAATTCAAGCGAAACAAGCCGTTTATTATAATGCAGATCGCCGACACGCAGGAAGGGAAAAACGTTTCCCGCGACACTCTGCGGCTTATTAATGCCGCGCTTGACAGGGCAGAGCCCGACCTTGCCGTGTTCAGCGGCGACCAGATACAGGGCGAAAGCCCCGCGTTCAAATCTAAAAACGCGTATGAAAACGTAAAACGCACTTTAACCGATATAATAAGACCCCTTGAAGAGAGGGGCGTGCCGTTCGCGGCCACCTTCGGCAACCATGACTCTAAAAGCAAAATCAGCAAAAAAGAACAGGCGGAAATATACAAATCATTTAAAAACTGCGTCGATTTTGTGGTAAATGAAGAAGATTGCGGCACATATACAATACCGATCAAGAGCAGCGGCGGCGAAAAAACCGTATTCAACATATATATGGTCGATTCGGGCGGCGAAACGAAAGGCGGCGGCTACGGGCCCGTAACCGAACGGCAGATAGATTGGTACAGGCGCGAACGGGACAGGCTAAAGGACGAAAACGGGGATTATGTGCCGTCTATGGTTTTCCAGCACATCCCCGTTGAGGAATATTACAATATTTTAAAAAAGGCTGATAAAAAAACGCCCGGGGCCGTCCGAGCGTTCAGAAAGTATAAAAACCAATTTTTCATTCTTGACGATAAAAAGGTTTGGCAGAAGGAGTCGTTTCAGGAATACCCTGCCGTACCAGATATAAATACGGGCGAATTCGCGGCTATGAAAGAAAAAGGCGACGTTTTCGCCATATATGTGGGCCATGACCACAAAAACAGTTTCGCAGGCACGCACGACGGCATGGACTTGGGCTACACCCCGGGGGCGGGGTTCAATAATTACGGCATGGGCGCCGACCGCGGGGTGCGGGTTTTTGAAATAAATGAGGAAAACCCGAGGGAATACAAAACATATACCCTGAGTTTCCGCGAGCTTATCGGGCCGAATGTCGAAAAACCGTTCAGGGATTTCGTTTTCGCCCATATCCCGACCACGGTGGACGCCGCAGTATTGCTCGGCAAAAAAGTTTTAGGCGCTCTTGCGGGGGCGGCGTTAACCGCCGCTGTATTGTATTTAATAATTAAGAATTAAAAAAGGGGTAGTGAAAATGTCAGAAGAAAAAACCGGGTTCAAAGCAAAAATCTCGAACCTTATCAAAAAGTATGGCGAGATATGGAAATTCGTCAAGTTTGCAATCATGGCCGTGGCGTCAGGGGTTGTCGAGTTTACGTCATACTACATATTGGCCTTCATTGTGTTCAAAGAAATGCTGACGGGCGAATATAAATTCCTGTTCCTCGAATATGACGGGAGGGGGTACGCTTACGCGTTCTTTATCTCGACGACCGTGGGCTACGCCATAGGCTTCATCCTGAACCGCAAGATCACCTTCGCCGCCAACGCGAACCCTGTCATGAGCGTGGTTATTTACGCGATCATGACGGTTTTCACCATTTTCGCGGCGGCATGGATGGGCATAGCGTTTACGCAGTTCCTCAATGACAACAACCCGGCGTTCTTCGCGGAACACGGTTGGAAGCTGGGCGACATCATTGCAAAGCCCCTGTCCGCCATAATCCCCGTGGTATGGACTTACCCGCTGAACAGGTTTGTTATACACAGGAAGAAAAAAGAAAGCGCATAAAAAATCATAGGGGCGGGCTTCATGCCCGCCCTGGATTTATTTTACAACGTTGGGAATTCCCCGAAAACCTTTTTGCATTTGTCGCAATTGAATGCCCCTTCGTAATATAAACCTTTAGTTTTTTTTATAATTTTCGGAACTCTTTTAAATGAAGCGAACAATCCTTTTTTATAAAATTCTTTTTCATGATACCATTGCAAACAAGGATTGTCCCGAAATGGAAATGCTGACAAAATTTGCACTTTGCCTTTTTCCATTTCAAGTCCGCAATACGGGCAATTCATAAAATCACATCCTTTTACTTGCGGGAAAATCATCACCGGCGTTTTGTTATCTTTTTTATTCCGGTACATCTTCATCTTCAACGGTTTCATCCGATACGGTTTCCGTATCGGGCTTTTTGGGTTCGTCTTTTTCTTCATTTACAGTTTCTGCCGCTGATTCTTTTGTTTTTTCTTCAATTAAGATTTCATCTTTATTTTTCTTTTCTTTCGTTTCTTTATTTTCAACGTCGGGGAAGAAATCAATGCCCTCTATCGGCTGCGGGTTTTTGATGTATTTCCGCAGTTTCATTATAAGCAAAGTCACGGAAGCGACGACTATCAAAGCCGAGAGCAGCTGCGACACCCTTATTGAAGTCGAGCCGATATAAAGGCTGTCTGTGCGAAGGCCTTCGATAAACACCCGGCCCAGGCCGTACCAAATGCCGTAGCAGAGGATTACCTGCCCGCTGAACTTGCGGTATTTTTTGCAGATAAAGTACAATATGCCGAAGCCCGCGAGGCACCACAGTGATTCATACAAAAATGTGGGGTGCACGGGGGCGGACGGGTCGAAACCCGCAGGGACATATGATGCAGGGAAGAAACCTGCGACTTTTTCGCTCCACATCCCCCACGGGAGCGTTGTGTTTGTGCCGAAGGCTTCCTGGTTTGTAAAATTCCCCCATCGACCTATCCCCTGCCCTATCAGAAAACTCATGCCCGCCAAGTCCATAAGGTTGTAAAAATTCAGTTTTTCTATTTTGCAGACCAAAAAGCCGCCTATGACGCCGCCGATCAGCCCGCCGTAAATGGCGAGGCCGCCTTCCCATATTTTAAATATCTCATTTAAATTGGAACTATAATAACCCCACTGGAAGACGACATAATAAAGCCTCGCGCCCAAAATGCCAAAAAACGTGCCGTAAATCAGAACGTCAAGCATTTTGTTTATGTTCATTTTCCATTTCCAGGCCATCCTGCCGCCGAAAAGCACGGCCAAAACAAACCCGGACATAATTATCAGCCCGTAAAATTTGACCTGGCCCGAAAAAGAGCCTATGGAAAATTTCAAAAAATATTCCGGGATGTCAAATACCCTGTCAATCCCCGTAAATTTAACGGCTGTGTAGTCGCTCAGAAATTTAAAATTCATATTTTTATTCCTCCCAATTATGGAAAACGGCCTGCACGTCGTCGTTATCCTCAAACATTTCAAGCATTTTGCTCATATTTTTTATATCGTCGGGGTTTGTCAGCGCCACATATGTGGACGGTATGTACTCCGCTTCGGCTGAAACTATCGCGTACCCCGCTTTTTCAAGGGCTTCGCTCACAGCGCCCACGTCGTTCGGCTCCGTCCTTATGTCAAAAATGCCTTCGTCTGCCAAAAAGTCCGCCGCGCCCGCTTCAAGGGCCGTGTCCATCAGCTTTTCCTCGTCAATGTCCTCTGATTCAATCAAAATCACGCCCTGGCGGCTGAACATGAACATAACGCTGCCCGACTGCCCCATGTTCCCGCCGTATTTGTCAAAATAATGGCGCATTTCGCCTGCCGTGCGGTTGCGGTTGTCCGTAAGGGTCTCAACGACCACGGCAACGCCTGACGGGCCGTAGCCCTCGTATATTATGTCCTCATAATCCGCGCCGCCGCCGTCGCCCGCCGCCTTTTTTATTATTCTTTCGATATTGTCATTTGGGACGTTGTTTGCCTTCGCTTTTGCGATTACATCCTTCAGTTTGGAATTTCCCGCCGGATCCGGGCCCCCTTCGCGCACGGCGACGGCTATTTCACGCCCCATCTTCGTAAAAATTTTCGCCCTTTGGTTATCGGTTTTTTCCTTTTTCCTTTTAATGGTGCTCCATTTCGAATGACCGGACATATTATTTCCTTTCTTTATTTAAACATTAATTACGCGCATAAGGGGTCGTCAGACTCGGAATAGCTAAATATTGTTTCCGGGTCAATGTCAACGCAATTATATTCATCCCTGCCGCCGCCCATATCCCATGCGGCCGTTCCGTTCAGCACGGTAAGTTTTGATTTGAAAACATCTATATCCCCAAGGGGTTCGAATACCGTTCCGGGTTTTATTAAAGGCTTAACATCAAAACAACGTACAGAACCGTCGTTGAAGTAAGCGTAAATCTTAAAATCATCGGAAGGCACGGCTTGCAAAACAACAGGGAAAAAGTATCTTGTGTCCAGCCCTTTCATTAACATCTCGCTCCTTTGATTATATTAACGGGTTTATGCGGTTTAACGGCTTTCCGCTTCTTGCCAGCTCCCAGTTTTGCATAAGCTCGTCTTTATGGATTTCGCACCACGCCAGAATTAGCTTTAATTGCTTTCCCGGCAGCGCGCCTATAATAATTTGCGCTTTTTGTATATCTATAGACGCTTTATGTTCCGCATATTCAGCATGAAAATGCGGGGGGTTGTGTTCGTCCCAATTCATAGTTACTTTTAATCCGTAAAAAAGGCTTATTTCAGGCATTGTCATGAAAATCCTTTCTCAAAAAATTTTACTGTTTGTATTTTAACATAAAATTGAATTAATATCAATGATTTTTTTTCAAAACATTAGACCTTCCCGGAAATTAAGCGCGAGTGGATTGGCGAGGGTTTTTTCGTCCCCGCAAGGAAAAAAACGCAGAAATAATTTGTTTATTGCGAGTATTTTTGACGCAGTGGAGGCGAAAAAGGGGCGCCAAGACACCGTGATTTAATTTCCGAGGAGGTCTATTAAACTAAAGGACGCCGAAACGGCGCCCCCTGCGATATCGCGGTTGCAATCACGGGACGTCGAGGACGCCGTCCCCTACGGATTGGCGGTATTTTATATAATCTTCTAAAATTATGACGGCTGAAACCGCATCGATGATTTTTTTCCTTTTTTTGCCCCGGACGTTGTTCATGCTGAGGGCATTGTGGGCGGACACCGTCGAAAGCCTCTCGTCCCAAAGGGTTACGGGGATATCGGACGCCTTTTCAAGCAATATTTTAAACTGCCCGCATTTTTCGGCGCGGAAACCCTCCGAACCGTCCATGTTTTTGGGATAGCCCAGCACCACAGCTTCCGCGCCGTTTTCTTTGGCGGCGAGAGCTATTTTTTTCGCGAGCGCCCCGGCGTTTTTTTCCGTTATGACCGTAAGCGGCGACGCTAAAACCTCGTTTTTGTCGCAAACGGCAAGCCCCGTACGAACATCGCCGTAATCAACCGCTAAAATTCTCAACTCTCAACTCTCAACTCTCAATTTTTATAACCGTTATTCCCTTATTGTCGTATCCGGCGGCCTTGTCGTCACTATGGGCGGCTTGGTGGTTTCGGGCGGCTTGGTTTCGGGCGGCTTGGTGGAGGGGGGCGCGGTTGGGGGCGCGGTTGGGGGCGCCGTCGTGGGCGGCTGCGTGGCCGGCGGGTCTGTCGCGGGCGGGTCGGTTGCATCGGCACCGGGAACCGTTGTTGTTTCGTCAACGGGCAAAGTAAGGCCGGGGTCTGCCCTGCCGGGGCCCGCGCAATTTGTGCATGTCGGCGGGATATAATCCCTTCTGTACCAGCCCATAGCCGTTGACGCGCACCTTGACGCCGCCCTGTTGCCCGAACCCGTGCAATAGCTTACGCGTACGGCGTCGCCTGACATTGTAAAATCTTTCGGCTCAAGGCCTTCGTGTATTTCATCCATAACAGCTTTGAACAGCTTTCCGGCAGGGTTGCCGTCAGCGTAGATCGTGCGGTTCCTCTCATAGCCGTACCAAACGGCCCCGCAATAATACGGGGTGCCGCCGATAAACCACCTGTCGTAATTGTCCGTGGTGGTCCCCGTTTTGCCGAAGGTCGAAAATTTCTTTACATTATAATTTACGCCCGTGCCGCCGTTCGCCGTCATTACCAAGCGCAGAAGCTCGCGCATTACGTCGGCCGAGCCGGGGGTCATTATTTCTTCACCCTTTGTTTGGGGCAAGAGCCACGGTTCCGTTTCATTCGAGTTCCAAACCGCATAATAGCACCACGGCTTATAATATTCCCCGCCGCTGCCGAAAGTGGCGTAGGCGGCCGCCATTTCCAGCGTCGTTACGCCCTTGTTCATCCCTCCTACGGCAAGGGGGGCGTAATCCTTGTCAGAAGGCGTAAGGGTGGATATATGGAATTTGTTCATCAGGTAATCATAGGCGGTTTCAATCTTCATGCTCCTTAATATCTGCGCGGGAACGGTGTTGAGCGAGGGGATTATCGCCTGATGGACCGTCCTGAACGCGCCGGGGCTGCCGGGGTCGCCGCCGAAATTATGGGGCCATATTTTCCCATTATATAAAAAGCCGAAATTTTCATACAGGGACGACCACGTGATTTTCTTCAGCGCTATCCCCGGCGCGTATACGCTTATCGGCTTTATCGACGAGCCAGGCTGCCTCGGGCAGTCCGCAGCTATATTCAGCGAGCGGTTGCCGGGCTTCGGCCCCGCCCTGCCGACAATGCCCACAAGCCTGCCGCTGTAGTCCACTATAGTCATTGCGGACTGCACCGCCGGGTTTGACGAGCTGCCTGTATCCTTAGGCATTGTTATCCTGTTATAATATACGTGTTCCATAGCCGACTGCACTTTTAAATCGACCGCGGTATAAATTTTAAGCCCGCCGTAATACACCTTGTGCCAAGCTTCATTGTATGTCATGTTATATTGTTCCTGAAAATCCTTTATTACGGAATCAATGACATAGTCCACATAATAGCTTTGGTAGTCATCCTTTTTTTCTTCTTTTTTAACGTCATTTTTAGCGACGGCCTTGGTCCCGCCCGTAAATTGCAGTTCATATTCGACCGCTTCGTCATGCTCCTCCTGCGTTATATATCCCTGCTCCAGCATATAACCCAAGCAAAGCTCCCTTCTTTCCTGATTGTTTTCAGGGTTCCTCATGGGGTTGAATTTTCTCGGGGCCTGGGTAATTGACGCTATGCAGGCGCTTTCCGCCAGATTTAAATCTTTGACTTCTTTCCCGAAATAAAATTCCGCCGCGGTCTCAACGCCGTAACAGCCTTCGTCTAAATAAAGGGTGTTTAGGTATGTTTCAAGGATGGTTTCTTTAGAGACATTCTTTTCGAGATTTAAGGCTTTCAATATCTCATAAAATTTTCTGTAGAAAGTCCTGCCGTTTTGCCCCGTTAAATTTTTTATCAGCTGCTGGGTTATGGTAGACCCCCCCTGAGACCCTCTGTAATAGAATGTGACCGAAGCGGTCCTGCGCCAGTCAACGCCGCTGTGTTCGTTGAAGCGCTTGTCCTCAAGGGCTATATAAGCGTTTTGCAGGTTCTCGGGGATTTCGTGAATATCGACCCATATCCTGTTTTCGGGGATTTTCAGGCGCGTCAGCTCAACGGTTTCATCGTTTTCATCGTAGGCGTAAATTATTGTCGTCTGGCTTTGCGTCTTGATATAGTCCCTTAAATCGACAACGGCCTCGCCGTTGGTGTAGCTGTTTATATATACCAAAACATAGCCGCCAACGGCAGTGGCGGTCAAAATGCCTATCATCGAAAATATGACGATGAGCATAAATATGCTTAATATAAACCTTTTAAAGCCTGAGCGCTTCTTTTTCGGCTTGGCCTTTGCCGTTTTCGCGCTTTTATTTTCTTTTTCCATTCGTATGGGCTCCTTTATAATATTGCACGGCTATTTTATCAAATACCGCAGGAAAATGCAATATAAATAAGGTTACAGTTTTGTCATTTAAGGTTACAGTTTTGTCATTCTCTTTTTTTACGGAAAACAAATGTACGTTCCTGATGTCATATTTATTCACGTATGTCAAGGAGAAAATAAAAAAAGGGCGGACAACGCCGCCCTTAAAATTATTTTTTATTTATTCGGTTGTTGTTTCGCCTACTGTAACGTCGTCTATAACGTCACCTCCGAGGCCGAATAAATCCCTTAAATAGTCAATGAACATTTTGACATAGCCGAAAACTATTTCGAAAATCCCCGATATCCTGTCGAATATAGCACCGACCCTGTTTTGCGCCCATGAGGCGTACAGGCTGATATCTTCGGTTATGATGGTATCGAAGTCGAAGAGTTCGCCTTCTTCGCTGTCCACGCGCCAGCCTTTGAAATTATACCCTGTTTTGGTCGGGTTGTCAGGCTTGGGGGTTTTCTCGCCGTACATCACGCCGACCTCTTTAACTTCGCCCTCAACATAATAGCTGACGGTTACTACGTTCAAATCCTCTGCGAAAGCGTAAAGCCCCGCAGACATAACAGTTGCCAACATAACCGCGCACATAAGTACGCTTAAAGCTTTTTTCTTCATAATACGCAATTTCTCCTGTCATAATAAGGGGGTTGCGCCCCTTATGTTATATTTGGATAAACCATCCATTTGCTATTCTATCACTAATTCGGAAAAAAAGCAATACTTATTTAACAAATTTTTAAAAGATTAACATTTATTTTTTTTGGCTATTGATTTTTTATGCAAATTTTGTTAAAATAGACGTATAGCAATAAGAAATCAGTTTTATGTCAGGAGGAATTAATTTGAGTTTGATTGACGCTAAAACCCTCGCGTACATCAATATGTTCGCTATTTTGGGTTCCCTTGAGAACCTGACAAGGCTCAGCGCGGACGCAGGGGACGTTCTTACAAACAGGAAACCGATAAAAATAGCCTTTGATGTCAAGGGCGGGCCGAAGGCTACGCTGACGTTCAAAGACGGGCGCTGCCGCATGAGGGAAGGCATCGGCAAATGCGACATCAAAATCCCGTTTTCGTCCTGCGCGAAATTCAACGGGCTGATGGACGGCACGACCACGCCCATACCGACCAAAGGCTTCCGCCATATCAAGTTCCTTTTAAAGGAATTCACGCCCCTTACGGATATGCTGGCGAAAATCCTGCGCCCCTCAAAAGAGGACTTGGAAAACCGGGAGTTTTTCGAACTCAGCACAACGCTTACTTTCTATGTCCTTACCGTAGCGGTGGCGCAGATCGCGAACCATGACGAAATAGGACGGTTCAGCGCCGCCCATGTGGTGGACGGCGACATACACATGGTGGTCGAGGGCGGCCCGGCGGCTACCCTGCGGGTCAAAAACCATCATATTCTCACGCATAAATGCCTGCTCCCCGACCCGCCCAAAGCGAAAATGGCGTTTGAGTCATTTGACCTTATGCGGGCTGTCATTGACGGCGGGGTAAACACCGTCGCGTGCATAGGCGAGGGCAGCATCTCAATGGGCGGGGATATTTCGATGCTGGATAACCTGAATAGGATATTGGATCGGGCGGCGTTATATTTGTCTTAATGCAGAAATAATAATGCAGAATGCAGAAATTGGTGAAAAATGAAAGATAATGTTATTCTTGATAAAACTATGGATTTTTCCGTCCGTATTGTTAAGCTATATAAATATCTTTGCACTGAAAAGAACGAATATATCATGTCCAAACAACTTTTACGAAGCGGAACGAGCATTGGAGCAAATGCCCACGAAGCGCATAACGGTCAATCAGACAAAGATTTTCTGGCAAAAATGTATATCGCATTTAAGGAAGCGTCAGAAACGGAATACTGGTTAAAATTGCTCTTAAAAACAGAATATTTAACAATCGACCAAAGCGAAAGCATATTAGAAGATTGTGTTGAGCTAAAAAAGATTCTTACAGCAATTATAAAAACTCTTAAATCAAATGTAAACGGAGGGAAACAGAAATAATTTCTGCATTCTGCATTTTTATTTGTCATTTAAATAATTTCTGCATTCTGCATTATTATTTCTGCATTAAGACAAAATGAAGATAAACGACTACACAAAAAGCAAGGAAATGTTCAAAAGGGCGGCGAAGGTCATCCCTTCGGGCGTCTACGGGCATTTGGGCCCGGCGGAGGGCTGTTTCGTGCCTGTTTCGGCCTTCCCCCTGTTCTCTGAGAGGGCCAAGGGAAGCCATATCTGGGACGTGGACGGCAACGAGTTCATTGATTATATGTGCGCCTACGGACCCAACGTTTTGGGCTACGGCGACGAGGACGTTGACGCCGCCGCGCTGGAGCAGCTTAAAAAGGGAGACTGCACAACCACGCCTTCTTATAAAATGGTGGAATTCGCGGAGCTTCTCACGGATACCGTCAAAAAAGACTGGGCGTTTTTCGCCAAAAACGGCGGGGACACGACTACCCTCGCCATTATGACGGCAAGGGCCGCCACGCACCGCAAAAAAATCATATTCGTGAACGGCTTTTACCACGGCGTCGCCCCCTGGACGCAAAAACTGGACTACCCGGGCGTTTTGCCCGAGGATGTCGCCAACAACCTCTATGTTGACTGGAACGATTTCGGGGCTTTGGAAAAATTGGCGGCCGAAAACGAGGGAGAAGTGGCCGCGTTCATCGCCACGCCCTATCTGCACGGCAATTTCTTCGACAACGTGCTGCCCGCCGAGGGGTATTGGCAGAAGGTGCGGAAATTCTGCACGGACAAGGGCATAATCCTTATCTGCGACGACGTGCGCTGCGGATTCCGCCTTGATTTAGCGGGAAGCGACAATTTTTACGGATTCGAGGCCGATTTGATATGTTTCTGCAAGGCGCTGGCAAACGGCTGGAACGTGTCCGCCCTCTGCGGCAAGGAATTTTTGAAATCCGCTGTCAGCGGCATGACCTACACGGGCAGCTACTGGATGAGCGCCGTGCCTTTCGCGGCGGGGATCGCCTGCATAAACAAAATGAAATTCCTTGACGCGCCTAAGCTGTTCAGGGAAAAAGCATTGAAGCTCACCGGCGGGCTTAAAGCCGCCGGGGCGGAACACGGCTTCGACCTGCGGGTGTCCGGAGAGCCCGCGCTGTTCTATCTGAGGACAGCGAACGGCGATTCCCTGTTCCTGCATCAGGAATGGGTGGCCGAATGCGTGAAACGGGGCGTTTTCATCACCAACCACCACAACCATTTTATCAACGCGTCGCTGACGGATGAGGATATCAGGAAAACTGTCGAGGTCGCGGAGGACGCGTTTAAAGCTGTGAAGAATAATCATCCTGAGCTATGAACTTATAAACTCAAGTTGAACTTGAATTTATAATAAATTAAATTGAAAAATAGGAGTTGTTTGCAATGAAAACAAAAGGCAAAAAATTCATATCCGTTTTACTCGTATTACTTAATCTGTCGGTACTTTTCGCCGGAACTCTGTTCACCGCTTCAGCGGCGGACGATGTATGCAAAATGAACGGCGTGGGGTATGCCACGCTTGAAGAGGCGATAGCGGCGGCGGACGACGAAAAACTAACCACGATAGATTTTTTGGCGGATACGATATGTACGGAAGAAGTTTCTGTCACCGGAAAAAATATCATTATAAATACGAATAAAAAGAGCCTGACATTTGATAAATATTTAAGCTTTGACGACAGCGTATTTAAAATAAACGGCAATATCCAAACAGCGGGAATCAGCATAACTGGCCGTGAAAGCGATATAAAAATTTACGGCAATGTCGTAACTTCCGGCACATTGTCATGTTCAAAAGGCAATATATTAATAAAAGGCAATATTGAATCGACAAGCACTATAGGGCTTTATGTCAACGGTTGGGGAACTATATTTGTAGACGGGAACGTGATAATAAACCCGACCGAACCATCCGATTCAGGCGGGATAGCGGTTAGGCTTGAAGGAGGCGGGTATGTGACTGTAAACGGGGAAATATCGGCAGGCGCGCTTTATTTGGGCGGTCCCGGCGGCAGCGGAAAAGCAGAAAAATCAAGCAAATTCGGCTATACCGAATATAATGCCGGCGGTTATCTTTGGGTTAGGGATACAAGCATACCGACTTTTCTTGTTGTTATTTGGGAATGGTTTAAAAATTTGTTTGACTCTATTTTTAAATTATTCCAAGAACCGGCACCGTCTTTTCCTTGGGATTAAGCCGTAAAATTTTTAAACTTTATGAATATTAATTGTATGATACGCCCGGCGGAGAAAGCGGACTCCCCCGCGATAAATGAACTGCTTTCGCAAATCCTGCGGACGCATCATGCTATTCGTCCCGACCTGTTCCGTCCGGCATATATAAGCGAAACGGAATATGAGGAAAGCCCGGATGAGCCTGTTTTTGTCGCCGTCGATGAAAACAATGCCGTCGTCGGCTGCCTTTGGTGCATAATTATGCGCCTAAGGGGAAATTCCCTGAAAAATGACCGCGAATGGCTCTGTATCGACGATATCTGCGTTGATGAAAGCTACAGGCGGCGCGGGGTCGGAAGGAAGCTTGTTGATTTCGCCGCCGCGTTCGCAAAGGAAAAAGGGCTGCCGCGCATTGAATTGAATGTTTATGAAAATAACATTGATGCCGTGAGGTTTTATGAAAATTATGGTTTTAAAATACAAAAGCGTGTTATGGAATATGAAATATAATTACAAGGAGGAAAAAATATGCCACTAACTAAACAGGAATGGCTCGGCCTTGAAAAAAAGGCGCATGAACTGCGGAAAGCGACCCTCGACACCACCTTTTGGGCGGGGAGCGGCCATATCGGCGGCGGCATGAGCGTTCTCGATATGCTTGTGATACTCTATTACAAGTATATGAAAATCAAAAAGGACGAGCCGCTTTGGGAAGACAGGGACAGGTTGATTTTGAGCAAGGGCCACGCGGGGATAGCCTACGCGCCGCTCTTGGTCGATTTGGGCTTCAACGATGCCGACCAGCTCAAGACCTTCAACCACACAAGCTCAAAAATGGGTATGCACCTCGACAGCAACAAAGTTGTCGGCGTGGACGCGTCAACGGGTTCGCTGGGCCACGGCCTGTCAATCGCCGTCGGCACCGCCCTGGCGGCCAAAATCAAGGGCAAGGGCTACAAAACCTTCGCGATTCTGGGCGACGGCGAATGCGACGAGGGCTCCAACTGGGAAGCGGCGATGACTGCCGCGCATTACAAGGCCGACAACATGATATCCTTCGTCGACCGAAACCGCTGCATGATAGACGGCAAAACCGAGGAGGTAATGGCTCTTGAACCTTTGGCGGACAAATGGAAGGCCTTCGGCTTTATCGTAAAAGAGGTGGACGGGCATAATTTCAAAGAACTGGCCGAAGCCATTGATTTCGCCTATGAAAACAAAGGCGCGCCCGTGATGATAATAGCAAACACAGTCAAGGGCGAGGGCATTGATTTTATGGAGGGCAACTACTTATGGCACTACGGCGCGATTGACGAGGCGAAATACGAGGACGCGAAAAAGAGCTTGGACAGGCATTATCAAAAACGCGTTGCGCGTGTGGAATAACCCCGTAGGGGCGGGCCTTGTGTCCGCCCGGAAAACAGATGTAACTTAAGGGCGGACACAAGGCCCCGCCCCTACGAGCAGAAAGGATTGATATAACAATGGCAGGATTGACATACACCGCGGTGGATTCTACGGCGCTGGCTACCACGGAGCTTTTCGGCAAGGCTTTGGTTGACGCAGCGAAAGCCCATGACGACGTTGTGGCGCTGACCGCAGACCTCGCGAAATCAACTAAAATGGTGGAATTTAAGGACGCGTTCCCCGACAGGTTTTTTAATGTGGGCATAGCGGAGCAAAACCTGTTCGGTGTCGCGGCCGGCATGGCCAAGGCGGGTTTGACGCCTTATATTTCAAGCTTTTCGCAATTCGCGTGCCTACGGGCGGGCGACCAGCTTCATTCGGATATCTGCTATCAGAAAGCGAATGTCAAAATCATAGCGACACACTCCGGCACATCCTTCGGCCAAGCGGGTTCGACGCATCACGCCATCGCGGATTTCGCGGTCACGAGGGGCTTGCCGAACCTCACGGTCATCTGCCCCGCCGACGGCGTCGAGACCTATAACGCGGTTCTGGCGGCTTATGGCATAAAAGGCCCGGTCTATATAAGGATAAACAGGGGCTTTGACATGGTTCTCAACAAAACCTCCGATTACGGGTTCGAAATCGGGAAAGCCGTCACGGTTCACGAAGGCAGCGACATCACGGTCATAGCGACAGGCTCATGCGTGTATCAGGCATTGCAGGCGGCTCAATTCCTTGACAATACCGACGGTATAAAGGTGCGCGTGCTGAATATGCACACCATCAAACCCATTGACAGAGAGGCTGTAATAAAAGCCATCGGCGACACCCGCCGCATCATCACCGCAGAGGATCATAACATTATCGGCGGACTGGGCAGTGCCGTTGCGGACGTGATAGCCGAAAACGGCCAAGCCTGCGCCTTCAAAAAGCTGGGGATACCCGATATGTTTATGGCGGTGGGGCTTCACGAGGATTTAATGGCTGGAATCGGGATAGATTCAAACGGGATAATCGCCGCCGTCCGCGAGGTTATGGGCAAGGACTTTGAAGCGGACGAAAATTGGGATGACGAGGTTTAAAGATTATGAACAAAAAGGACTACTACGCTAACCGGATATTCATCTGCGCGGCATTGCCGCTTCTGAAAACTATTGCGTCGGACGTGCCTTCAATAAAAAAGAAATTTGAGAAGGTTAACGCTTCTTTTCAGATTTCCGCCGTTGATAAAGCTTTGCCTATCGGCAAAATAGCCACATCTTTTAAAATTGCGAACGGCGTTTGGGAGGTTTTTCCCGACAAGGTAATGAAAAAGCCGGATATCGAGCTTGAATTTAAGAGCATACCCGCTATGAACGCCTTTTTTAAGGGCAGCATGTCGCCATCAGTGCTTCCGAAAATGAAGGGGGTATTGTCGCATATCGGGCTTTTCGCGGCTCTGCTTTCCGCGCTGCTTAAAATGTCCGCGCTTTTGGGCGCGACAAAGCCGCCGGAGGACGCCGCGACCAAAAAGCTCACGGTCAAATGCTTTTTCTACCTGCTTTCGTCGGGCATCAGCGCTTTGAACAAAAGCGGCCACGACGCCATACACGGCTGGGCGCTGAAAAGCCCCGACAGGGTTTACGCTTTCGCCGTCAACGACAATCCTGACGTTTCGGCCTATATCCGCGTCAAGGCCGGCCAGTCTAAATCCGGCAGGGGCGTCTACACAAGGGCTTTGCCGTTTTTCACCCTGCGGTTCAGGGATTTCGACAGTGCGCTGGGCATACTGATGGGCACGGACGATATGCTGGAGTCCACGCGGGCCGGGAAGCTGATAATGGACGGCGCGCCCGAATTCGGGGCGCAGCTGGGGGACTTTTTGCTGCTGGTCGGGGATTTGGCGAAATAATGATAAAAGATAAAAAATTATTTTTGTTCGACATCGACGGCACTTTGGCTCTCGGCGACGACATTTTCGACGGCACGGCGGATTTGATTGACCACATCAAAAAAATAAACGGCAGGGCGATGTTTATTTCAAACAACGTCACTAAAAGCCGTGTTGATTATGTGCGAAAATTTAAAAATTGGAGCATAAAAACGGAAATCGAGGATTTTATCACCGCTTCGTTCGCGACCGCCCTCTATTTGACGGAAACCTACGGCAGCCGCCTTATTTTTGCCGTCGCCCCCCCTCCCCTTTTGCGTGAGCTGCGCGGGTACGGGCTTAACCTGACCGAAAAAAACGAAAAAAACATCGAAGCCGTGCTTGTGAGCTTCGATACGGGGCTGACCTACGAAAAGCTTTACGACGCAAGCTTTATACTGCAAACGACGGGCGCGGATTTTGTCGCGACGAACCCCGACCTGCGCTGCCCCGCCCCGTTCGGCTTCATCCCCGACTGCGGCGCGATTTGCGATATGCTGACCGCCACAACCGACAAAACGCCGTATTACATAGGCAAGCCCAAACCAAAGCTGGTCGAGCTTTGCCTTAAACACAGCGGTTTTTCGGCAGCCGAAGCCGTCGTCGTGGGCGACAGGCTCTATACGGACGTCGCCGTCGGAATCAACGCCGGGATAGACTCCTGCCTCTTGTTTTCGGGCGAGACAAAGCCGGGGGATTTGGAAAACACGGAATTTATGCCGACTTATACGTTTGAGGATGTACGCGAACTCTGCCGGCATTTAGATATCCCGGATACGAAAATTATATAGTTATTTCTTGTTCCTCATTATTATATTTATTTTTATCTAATTCAAAAACTTTAGCTTTATTGGAACACAAAGGGACAGTTCTCTTGTGCGATTGAGAAAACAGAAAACATAAGTCAAAATAGGCAACACCGAAGAACTGTCCCCTTGTGTTTACCCTTGTGTTTAACGAAGCGGACACTTGCAAGGTGTCCGCTTTGTAATGTAAAAACGATTACTTTTATTCGTCTAATGAGGACATAAATATCACTGCCGCCGCACCTATAACGTCCATTCTTTCGATATTAAATTTTGTTGCCTCGTCCCCAAAAATGGATTCGTTTTTTAAATCCAGCTCGATGACTATATCGCCGTCGATCCAGTCGTTATCAAGTGCTTTTTTTCTCAACTTGTTATACGTTTGAATAAATAACAAGTCACCATCAACGGTTTTTCCGGTTAACGAACTCTCTTGTGCCGATTGGCCCACGCCTTTCAAAATAGATTGCATAGTCTGCTTGGTCATAATATCCCCCCTTTAATTTTCGGATTTTGGAACAGCATTGTTTGCGTCGTTAGTCATAATAGCCTCCCTTTTTAAATTCTTTTTTTATCTGGATTTTAGCCGCATGGATTCTCCATTTAACCGTAGATAACGGTAAATTTAGTGCTTGTGATATTTCTGCCAATGTCATTTCTTTTGAATAGTGCATAATGAGCGGAAGCGAATAAATTTCTGATAAGCCTTCAATTGTTGAGCGAATAAAATCAAAGGATTCATCTCGAATAATTTTGTCAAGCAAATTCGGATAACTGATTTGACTATCTATGTAATCAATATTTTCGTACAGAGGTAAATCAAAATTATTTCTTTTCTTTTTTTCGATTTTCAAATAATCAAAACACGTATTCCGCACCACAAGGAAAAGCCAATTATCAAAATTTTCAACATGAGAAAGCAGATGACATTTATCAAGTATTTTAACCCAAACATCTTGAACTACATCTGCAAAATTGTTTCCGATATATATGCTTGCTATTTGTACAACTTTTTCGTTGTATAAATGCACAATTTCGTCAAACGCTTCTTTATCGCCCTGTGAAGCCTTGATTAAATCAATCATTTCAATATACTCCACCCTTTCGCTTGATAAATCCGATTTTATCCATTTGATAATAAAGACAACGTAAAAATTAAAAGGATAGGTAAATTGAAAAATATTTTTAGGAACACACGAGGACAGTTCTCTCGTGCGATTCCCATATTAAACACATAGCCCCATCCCTGGGGAACACAAGGGGACGGCAGACTGTTACAAAACGGATCGCTTCGTCTAAATCTTTAGATTTTTTCATTATGCTGACAACCGCTTTTAGTATTACTTTTGTTTCGTAACCCATAATTTAACCATCCTTTCAAATGACATCATTTATATGATATCGTTTTATAAGTCCGTTTGTCAATCATAACCGCGCGGATTTATATATTTTCTCAACCAGATCAACCGCGATTTTTCCCGCGTCCCCGTCTATGGCGAAGGGGCGCTTTTCTTTTATTGCGGCGTAAAAATCCGCTATCGCCGCGTCGTGGCCCGCGCCCCAGTAGGCTTTTTCGCCCGTGGGCATTTTCACGTCGAGGATTTGCTCGCTCTCGCCGTCTATTTTTACTATTATTTTGTCGGTCAGGGTGATTTTGCCCTTCTCCCCTATTACTTCGATGACTATAGGGGAATTTTCGGCGTAGGCGATGGTTGCGTAGAAAATAAGCTCCGCGCCGTTTTCGAAGGTGATGTGCGCGTGGGCGGTGTCCTCCGTCTCGATAACGCCGTCAAACCTGTCCGTCGATATCATTCCCTTGACGCCGGCGGCTTTTGAGCCGATGAACCACTGGCAGAGGTCGAGAGTGTGGATTGACTGGTTTATAAGCACCCCGCCGCCTTCCTTTTCAAGTGTCCCGTGCCAGTCGTCGGCAAAATAGCCCGCCCCCCTGTTCCATGTGACGACGCCCTTCGCGCCTTTAATTTTCCCCAGTTTACCGCTGTTAATCATGTTTTTGATATAGATAGACGACGCGTTATACCTGTTCTGGAAGCAGACGCCCAGATACAGCCCCTTTTCCTTAGCTTTTCTAGCAAGGGCATTGGCGTCCTCATATTTAATCGAAAGGGGCTTTTCGCAGAAAACGTGCTTCCCCGCGTCCAAAGCCGCCATCGCCATTGGGAAATGAAGGTAATGAGGGGTGCAGATGTGCAAAACGTCGAAATCTTCGGCGGACAGCATTTTATCAAAGTCGTAATACGCCTTCGCCTCGGT
>WREG01000009.1 GCA_009779455.1 Oscillospiraceae bacterium | reverse complement strand
ATAAGCAGCCCGGCGACGTAACGCAGGGAAAAAACCCCGGGGCGGGATATAAGATAGCCTGCCGCCGCGCCGAACATCGAAAAAGGCAGGTAGTATGGCTTTACGGCGGCGCAAAAGGCGATCCCGAAAGGGGAAAGGTCGGAAAATACGCCCGCCCCGGTCATAATGAAGGCAATCGCCGCGTAAAAGGCCTGTCCCGCAAGATCCCTTGCCGCCGCGAGAGCTGAGGGGTTTATTCTGTTTTTTATATGTAACTTTTCCATACCTTGGATTATATCAAATAAAAAACGCATATTATGCCATATTATGACAATCATACATTAAATTTATTAAAACCCTTGAATAGATGAAAGTTTTGTAGTAAAATATTTGATATGTTGAATGATAATAATATTAAACGGGATATGATAACAGGGCGGAACGCCGTCCGGGAGGCGCTTGCCGCGGGAAGGCCTGCCGACAGCCTCCTTATCGCGAGAGGCGCGGGCGGCGGGCCGTTATCGCCCATAATCGCCATTTGCAGGCAGAACCGCATCCCCGTGAAGGAATGCGACGCCAAAAAGCTTGATTTTACGGCGGGAAACGAAAACCATCAGGGGGTCATACTGTTCATCGCGGCGCGGGAATATTCAACGCTTGACGATATTTTTAAAAAAGCGGAGGATGCGGGCGAGCAGCCGTTTATAATAATATGCGACCGCCTTGAAGATCCGCATAATCTGGGCGCTGTAATCAGAAGCGCCGAAGCGGCGGGCGCCCACGGCGTTGTGATCCCGGAGCACAGGAGCGTCAGCCTTACAGCTTCCGCCGCCAAAGCTGCCGCCGGGGCGCTTGAATATATGCCTGTGGCGAGGGTTCCCAACCTTAATAACGCTGTGGCTGAAATAAAAAAACGCGGCGTTTGGGTTTATGCTGCCGATATGGACGGGACGCCTTATGCGGAAACGGACTTTTCAGGGCCGCTGGCGCTTATAATAGGCTCCGAAGGCGGAGGTATAGGAAGGCTGCTGCTTGAAAACGCGGATTTTGAAACAGGCATACCGATGAAAGGCAGGATAAATTCCTTAAACGCTTCTGTAGCGGCGGGGATTTTGATGTTTGAAATAAGCCGACAAAGAACAAAGAGTTGAGAGTTGAAAGTTGAGAATTAATAATGGGTGAAGATTATATTGTTTTAAAAGACAATAAAAGGTTTATCAAGACGGATGCTTTGAAAAAAAATGAATCGGCGGCGAAATTTTTGCCGGCGGTTCCTCCGTCCGCAGAAGGGGACGGCTGGGAGGATATTTCTTCGCTTTCGCAGCCGTCATCACAGGAAAGCGCATTTCCGGGGAAAAATAAATTTCCGTCCGAAGACGTCACGCGCCCCCCGATAAAACAGGACAAGGAAAAGACGACAGCGGCGCCCGGCAGATCAGCGCGTTCCGCCAAGAGCGGACAGGGATCCGTTCTGTATAGCGACAGAAAAATACTTTCAAGCAGGGTGGAAAGGGTCGTTGTCGGGATAGAACCCGTACCCGCGAGTATAGACAAAAAATTCAGCACCGGAAAAGTCGATTTAACGCAGCCCGCCGACGACGCCCCCGCTGCAAAAAAGGCTGAGCCGAAAACAAATCCGCCGGAGAAACCGGGCATCATTGTTAAAAATGATAATTCAAGGTATATTTATACGGGAGAGCTGACCCCTTTGCCGACAATAATCTCAGCGGAAGAAGAAAAAAAATCATTAAATGAGACGAAAAAACAGCGGACGGAAGCAGACCGCCTGCGTAAAATTGCAGGTTCGGTGGAATATGACGAAAATTTTGACGATCCCGCCGGAAGCGCCCCAAACCAGCTTATGTTCGAGGGGTTTATAAATAAACCCGAAACCAGAACGGTCAACGAACATGAAATGGAAAAGGAGCTTAAGCGCAAAAGAAGGGAAACCGCCGATAATTTCAAGCTTTTCGGGGAAGAAGAGGACGGCGGCGAAGAAAACGCGGTTTCCCGCATATATACTAAAAACGATTTGAAGAGCGCATTTATCAGCGACGACGAAAACCGGCGCGTACGGAACCTCTTGCAGACGGAAAGCAAGACCCTTTCAATAAAGCTCGCGGTTACGGGGACCGCCGGAGTTATTATGCTGTTTGCCGCGGTATTTGTAAATTTCAGCGCGAACCCTTTCAGACCGTTCGGAAACAGTGAGGTCTTTTATGTTCTTTTTAATATTATTCTTATCCTTATCACCGCCGCCGTCATAAGCGGAGAGCTGTTTGAAGGCGTTGTGTCGCTTATAAAACTTCGGCCGGCACCGTTGACTTTGCTTCCCGTAATAACCTCCGCCGCCCTTATGCAAAATGTAACATTCCTTATAAAACCGGAAACGCTTTCGTCGGACTTCAGGCTTCAAAGCTGCGCGGCGGCGGCGGTTTTGATGTTTTTGCCGATATTGGGGGCAAAATACGTCACGGGCAAAAACGCCTTATATTGCCATAAACTTTATTCGAGGGGCGTTATGAGGCATTCAGCCGAAAATATAAGGGACAAAAAAACCGCCGCGGAGATAGGGAAAGGCATATTGGGGCCGGATCCGGTCATAAAATATTCCGCGAGGATAAAAGAATTTGACAGCTTTCTTGAACAGTCGCTGTTTTATGAGGAGGCTTATCATATTACCGGAAAGCTTATCCCCGCGTCGCTTTTCGTTTCCGTGATGACGGGGTTTTTTGCCTGGCTAAAAACAGGCGATTTTATGGCGGGTATTTCCGTAGGCGCGGCGGCGGCGGTGCTTACGGCACCGATATCCGCAGGCCTTTCCTTTGCTTTCGCGCTTTTCGGCTCCAACAGAGCCCTTAAAAATTCAAACGGCCTTATCACGGGGTACAAATCGCTCAGCGGGCTGAAAAAAACAAAAGCCGTCTGCCTTGACGCATCCGCGGTTATAGATTCCGACGACTGCAACATCTATGGCATAAAGCCTTTCCACGGCATGAGGATAGACGACGCCATCCTGTATACGGCGTCAATGATCATAGAGGCGAAAGGCCCGCTCGGCGGCGTATTTAAAAAAGTGATACTGGATAAAACGGATCTGCTGCCTACCGTTGAGGATTTCGCTTATGAGGAACGCTTGGGGCTTTCCGGATGGATACACAACCGCAGGGTTTTTGTCGGCAACTCAAAGCTTTTGGGCAATCACGGCATTAAAACGCCCGATGAAAGTTTTGAGGGCAAATACACGAAGGACGGGCGGCAGATCGTATATCTGGCGGTGGAAAATAAGCTGTCGGCCATGTTTATCGTAAGTTATTCCGTCAAAAAAGAAATGGCTGCGCTTGTAAGGGACGTTTCAAAGCAGGGCGTAGCGGTACTGTTGTACACGCAGGATCCTAATATAACGGCCGCGTTTGTTGAAAAACAATGTTCCCTCCCCGAGAACAGCATAAAGATTCTAAGCTCTAAATCCGGCGAATATTTTAAAGATATAAAGGACGAGACCCTGCCGTCCGTTCCCGCCGGGCTGATGTGCGGCAAAAACGCCGCATCCTTCCTGAATATTTTAAAAACAGGGCTATTTTTAAGCTCAATAAAGAAATTTATCTCCCCCGTCGCGTTGGCGTCCTCGCTTTCCGCCACGGCCTTTATATTCGCGGCGGTCTGGTTTTCCAAAATAAATCAGCTCGGCAGCCTGCAGATCGCGGCTTTTCATATATTTTGGTGCGCTGCGGCGTGTTTGCTGCCCGGCATAATCAAAAAAATGCAGAATTAACAAAAATTTTCGGAGGGAAAAAACATGGCTGAAAAATTGAAACTGAACTACAAAAAAACAATACTTATAGGCTTCGGGTTTGCTGCGACATCCGTAGCGTGGGCGATATACGACCCGTATATCACGAAAATACTCGACGCCCTTCTCGGTGAATCCGCAATGATAACTCATTGGAGCGACATCCTCGTCGAAAAATTTCCGAGCCTTATAAGGTTTATGGAAAGCCAGGGCGAAAACGTCAGTCTGGCCGGCGGCGGATTTACATTGGTTCCGCTTTTTATAGGTATAATTATGACCTTTGACAACATTTTCGGGGTAATCTTCCAGCCGATGCTGGGGAAAATGTCCGACAACACCCACACGCGTTTCGGAAAGCGCAGCCCTTACATATATGCGGGGGCGCCCGCTTCAGCGCTGGTTTTCGCGCTTATCCCCGTAATGTTCCTGGCTACGCGCTCCATCCCCGCGGTAATGGCCTGCATTATTCTGTTCGTATTTATAATGTCTGTCTGGCGCGCGCCGGTAGTCGCCCTTATGCCCGACCTGACCCCGCCTGAACTGCGGAGCGAAGGCAACGCGATAATCAACCTCTGCGGGGGCGTCGGGAGCCTTATAGGTATGCAGTCCGGAGTTTTATTTACGGCAATTTTCAACGCGATATACGGGAAAGATTCTTACCCTGAAACAAAAATCTTCCCATATGTGTTTTTGCTCAGCGCGGTTATTATGGTTATCTGCACCCTTATACTCTACTTCTTTGTAAAGGAACCCGACAGCAGGCTTTCGGCTGTGGCGGATAAAAGGATGGCCGAAAATGAAAAAACGGCGCGGAAAAATGAAAAAGAACGCCTTAAAGCCATAAAGCTTACGGGCGCGGAAAAAACAAGCCTTATTTTGATGCTGGCGGGACTTTTCTTTCTTTTCTGCGGGGCTAACGCAATCCAAACGTTCTTCGCCCTTTTCGCGGCGGAGGTTTTGGGCAAGACAACTGCCCAGGCAACGATGATGCTGGCCGTTTTCGCCGTATGTATGATGGCGGCTGCCATACCCGCAGGGAAGCTCGGCAAAAAAATAGGCCGCCGCAAAACCATTTTATTGGGACTTGCCATGTTCCTCGCCGCTTTTTTGATATATAAAATAACAGGGGCTATGTCGCTTATTTGGGTCGCCCTTGTTGTGGGCGGCGCCGCCAATATGTTCATAACGGTCAACACCCTGCCGCTGGTGCTTGAAATCGGAGGGCTCGACAAGGTCGGAACCTTTACCGGCTATTACTACACAGCCACATTCTCCGCCCAAATCGCCGCGCCCATCCTTTTCGGTTTCTACCGTATGCTCTCCGGCACATATATGTCGCTTTTCGTGTTCTGCCCCATAGCTTTCGCTTTGGCGCTGGCCTGTATATTGTTCGTGCGGCACGGGGAAGCTATACCTGACGATATTATTAAAGAGGCGCAGATGGCGGATGATTAATCATATGAAAAACACCGCAAAAACCGCTTTCGGGGGCATATTGGCGGCTATATCGCTTTCGATGATGCTGCTTACTACGATAATCCCCTTTATGTCATATGCCCTGCCGTCTTTGGCGGGGGGGCTTTTGGTTCTCGCCGTTATAGAACTCAACAAAAAATGGGCGGCGGGGATTTATACCGCCACCTCGCTTCTCGCCCTGTTTATTGTCGCGGACAAGGACGCCGCATTGATGTATGTATTGTTTTTCGGCTACTACCCGATAATAAAGGCGGTTTTTGAAAAGAATTGCCCGAAATGGCTCGCCCGCCTTTTGAAATTCCTTGTTTTCAACGCGTCGGTGGCGGCTGAAAACCTACTCCTTATCTACGTTTTCCATATCCCCTTTGAGGAGATGAAAAGCCTCGGGAAATGGGCGATACCCGCGATGTTTTTACTGATGAACATTATCCTCATACTATACGACAACGCCCTTGCATTGTTTATTTCGCTGTATAACAAAAAACTGCGGAAAGGCTTTCATAAACTATTTAAATGAGCCGACTTTTTTATGCGTATAATAAGCGAGCCACGCGGCGACGGCGGCGCTGACGGCTACGCCGGATTCAAGCAAATAGATGTTTTTTACCACCCCTGCCTGATAAAGGGCGGGGGCGAAATCTATCAGCGCGTGAAGACCGACCGCCGCCGGGAACAGCCACAGCTTGCCCTTGCCCGTCACCGCGTACCACACAAGAACGGACAGCGAAATCTGTATAATCAAAGCAAATACCCGCTCAATCCCGCCCATAAGGAAAACCGGCGGCTTGGTTGAGACAAGGGCGGTTAACTGTTCGCCTGACAATAGGGGCACATCAGCCCCTCTGTTTATCATAACGCTGATTGCAAGGTTGCCTATCATTGTCAGCCCGCCTATCAATACCGCCTCAAACCCGCCGTGGCCTATACCGTAGGACAGGGCCGTCCCTATTCCGCCGTATTTTTTCTTAAGCAGCCGGAACGAGGCGAAACGGGCAGTTTCTTCAAAAACCCCTGCCGCAAGCCCGCCGTAAAGCATATATAAAACAGGCCTGGACGCAAGCTCTATATTCCCGGCGGCGTCAGGCTTTAAAACGATTTGATGCAATGTCCTTTCCAATATAAGGGCAAAAAGGACGAAAGCCGCCGCGCCCGAAAATAGCGGCACCGCTTTAAGATTAAATTTTTTCCGGGGAATAAGAAAAGCGCAGACAGGCGCCCCCACCGCCAGCACAATTGAAATACCCATGAAAATTATTGATAATGATGATACAGTCATAATAACCACCCTTTGCAATGCAGAATTACGAATGCAGAATGCAGAAATTTCGGTCGCGTTTAAATCTTATCAAAAATTCAAATCAGTGTCCGCGCGAATTTAAAATGAGCTTTTTATAGCTTTTAATTATAGAACTTCTTTAATTAAGTCGGGAAACAAAATTGTAAAAAGATAATTCTGCCTTCTCGACCATAATTCTGCATTCTGCATTATTAATTCTTAATTAACATAAATGTCCTTCCCCCCGTCCGGCAGCTCCACGCCCTTGTCATACATAACGATCATCACGCAGTCGGTCAAAAATTCTGTTTCGTGCAAAACGCCGGGCAGGATTTCAAACATGTCCCCGGCCGAAAAATCGTAAAATTCCTCTTTGCCGCCCATTGTGACGCGGGTTTTTACCCTGCCTTCTATTATATAAAAGGTTTCTTTGTTTATTTTGTGGTAATGCCTGCCCCGCACTGCGTTTTTTACCGATTTTACCGCGTTTATCTGGGTATAGCCTTCATGTGCCAGTTGCACAAGGCTGCCCCGATCATCCTCAAAAACAAAATCCGGGGTTAAAATTTTTAACATATTTATAAGCCATCCTTATTAAATTTTTGCGAAGCACAAAATTTACGGTTTGAAAAATAGCCGGGCGTTATTTTTCAAACTTTTTCCTCTCTATTATTATGAAATGTGCGGTAAGTTTGCGGGCGATTAATAATCGCCCCTACCAAATCCCGTAAGGATTCCGCTGATTGCATCATATTTAAATTTATAGCTGCTCTTGTTGGCTATGAACCTCGCGGAGCTTTGGACTATTTCTTCTTTTACGCAAAGGTTGTTTTCTCTTAAAGTCGAGCCCGTTTCCACGATATCCACGATAACGTCGGACAAACCCACTATCGGCGCAAGCTCTATCGAGCCGTTGAGGGTTATTATCTCGATTTCGCGGTTCAGGCCCGCGTAATATTTTTTCGCTATGTTGGGGTATTTCGTTGCAACCCGCAATACGGTGCTCTTTCCCTCAATGAAATCCTCTTTAGCGGCGACGGCCACGCGGCATTTCCCGATATCGAGGTCAAAAAGCTCGTACACGTCAGGGGAGGTTTCGAGGATTATGTCCTTGCCCACAACGCCTATGTCCGCCGCGCCGTACTCCACGTAAACCGCGACGTCCGTTGGCTTTACCAGCAGATAGCAAACGTCTTTTTCGGCGTTTTCGAACACAAGCTTCCTGTTATCCTCTTCAAGGGTTTTGCATCTGTAGCCCGCGTCTACGAACATCTTATAGACCGCGTCGCCCAATCTGCCTTTTGGCAGGGCTATGTTTAACATTTGATCACAACCTTTGAATATTTTAATGCAGAAATAATAATGCAGAATGCAGAAATTTTTTATAGGTTCTATAATCAAAACATATAAATTATATTATTTTATATTACGCGACACAAAACTACAAGTATAAGCTTATCTGATTCGCGACCTTATTTCTGCATTATTATTTCTGCATTCTGCATTAAATTAACGCAAATCAACCAATTTCCCGTAATCTAACTCCTTCGGCAAAGACTTTTCGCAAACCACGCTTCTGCCTTCGGATATTTCTTTCATTGCTGCGTCCCGAACCGCCGCGAAAGCGTCAGCCGCGTTGAAATCGCTTTTTTCGCTGTATAATATCAATGTGTCGGCGTACCCGGGGCAGGGTTTATTCAAAAATCGCTCCAGCGAATCGAAATTTATGGCGAAGCCTATACCCTGTAAATCAGCTTTGCCTATTTTTGACAGAAGCTCGTCATACCGCCCGCCAACAAGCGCGATTTCGGACACCCCCTTTATGTAGCCGTTAAAAAGCAGCCCGTTATAGTATTCGGTATCGTTTAATACTGAAAAATCAAGGCGTATTTTATCGGTATCGACTGACGGGCGGAGCATTTCATGCACGGTTTCAAGCTCCGCGACCGCGTCCCCCATCATTTTGTTTTGAATCAGCGCTTTTGCTTTTGGGATTGCGTTCCCTATCTTTCCGCCAAGCCCGATTATACCCGCAAGCAGGTTTTTCTGTTCTCCCGTTGCGCCCGCGCTGTCGAGGACGCCCGCAAGCTCGGGGATGTTTTTAGCCTTCAGGCAGTCGAGAACCCTGTTTTTGTCGTTAAAATTAAGGGGAAGCCCGCCCAGCGCCCCGAAAACGAAGCCGATGTGGGAAACATCGAGGCAGTAATCCGCATCAATGGTTTCAAGGCTTTTATTGGCGAGATACAGCGCCTCGTATATGTTGTAAGCGTCGATGCGCCCCAGGAATTCGAGTCCGAGCTGGCCGGACTCCTTATATGTCCCTGTCTTTTTCGACACCCTGTAGACGCTTTCATCATAATAAACCCGGCTGTTTGCGCCCCCTATATCGGAATTTTTCACGATGCTGAGGGTTATGTCGGGCTTCAGCGCCAAAAGCCTGCCGTCCATATCCGTAAAGGATATAAACTGCTCGTTTTGGAGGAACTTCCTGTTTGCTATGTAAAAGGAATATTCTTCAAACTTGTTCATGCGGTATTTTTTATAGCCGAAGCTTTCGTAAAGGGCGCGCAGAGCGAGGACGCATTCCTCCGCCCTGTCAAGCTTCGCGAAATTATTGCTTGTGTTATATGTTGACATTTTACCTTGTCATCCCCAATCTTGTAACTTGTAACTTGTAACTTGTAACTATTCTAGCATATAAAAATACTTTAGTCAAGTAGCATGATAGCGCGTTACCTTATTTTTGTTATATCCACCAAATAAATATATTTTAGGGGAATAATTATGACGCGTATGTTAATAAAAATGTGTTTTTTTAGGAAAACCATATTAATAAAAGACAAATTAATATTAAATTTATTTTACACATATTGCTATTTACATTACATTGATATATAATCAATATTACCCAAATATGAAAAAGGAGAGTAGAAAAGTTATGTTTAAAAGAAAAGGAATTGTTTTCGCCGCGGTTTTATTGGCGCTGTTGCTTATCGCTCCGTCACTGTCGTTTTCTGCGTCCGCCGGTTATAAATTGGGGAATGTAAGCGGCAGCGGGGAAATTGACGCGAACGACGCCCGTATGGTGCTGCGGTATGTCGCGAAGCTTCAGGATCTGACCCCCGAGCAGCTGGAAGCGGCGGATTTAAACGGCGACGGGGTAATCGACGCGGGCATAGCGCGGCTTATTTTGCGCCACGTCGCGAAAATTGAGCTTATCGTTGACAATAGGAACCCGAACTCCGAGTCAAATACCGAACAAAAACCTGCTGACACAAAACCCACTGACACAAAACCTACTGAGCCTAATAAGCCCGGACTTCTGCCCGATAGCGTAAACAGCGCGGCAGATGCGGTGCAGCTTTACCAAGAGGCATTAAACAAGGCAAGGAACGCCTCAGGCTTTACCGCCAAAAAAATTGAATCGGCAAACATGAATATCGAGACAGGCAAGAAGGTGTTTGTGTTTGTGACTATTAATGTCGATGAATTTTTCCGCAACTTTATTTCGGCCAAACGTGAGACGGATTATCAATACGGCGGCGGGGCCTGGTCGCTGCATACCTATAAGACAATCCCAAAAACACTGGGTTCAGGTACGGAACCCCTCGACTACAAAGAATACGGCGACAACAGCTCAGTTTCCTATAAGGATGACAAATATTATAACTTTAAGCAAAAGACCGCTTCATACGGCCCGTCAGAGCTTGCCCCGCTGCTTAGGGAACACGACCCGCTGAAGATGGCAAATGTCAGCTCCCCTTCGAACTTTTTGCCGCCCGCCGACTTCTCCGCCAATGACGTCGTCTCTTACAGCTACAACAAAGGCAATGACGGCCGCGCTGTCGTCGTCCTTGACCTCGCCCCTTCCGCCATGATAAACGCGATGTATATTCCCGATACGGTGGCTATGTGTGCAAATCCTTATGTTCACAACACTATTATCGATATCACGATGACTTTCCACGAGTTTATAACCGACTGGCAGAATCCGCGCCTTGAAATGAACATTGACGCATATGGCTATCCCACATTGATCAAGCATACCGCGGACTTGGGCAGCGGCAGCAAAGGCTCCATAAGCGTCTCGCCCGGCGGCATTGACAACGTCAGTTCCGGCATTGCAGGCGATTTTGCTATGGGCTGGGCTTTGGGCAATTGGAACCATGCCGAAAGACCCGAAAAACCGTTCTGATTGATGCGGCTCCCCCTCCTCGAAGCTTTGCCGCGAGGAGGGGTTTTCCGCGTTTTATTATGAACTTTCGGTATAATACCGCGTCCCTTGGGACGGGTATTATAATGTCAAAAACCTTTTGATACCCCGCAGTCTTGCTGCGGGGAAAGTTCATTTTAATCGTTCAATATTATCTCGATAACCGGCACAATTTGATCGGGCTTTACATGCGGCAGTTCGACATATACATCGCCGCCCATTTCTTTAAACATAAGCTCCGACCCGTCGTGAAGGAACTGCATATACTCCACCTTGCCGGAAAGGCCGGGCAGCTTCAGTTCCTTGAAGGGGTAGGCGTATATATGCGCGTAAAGGCAGCCGTCCGGGTTTTGGGTGTAGCGCACGTCCGCAGGCGGGGCGAATTCGGATTGGGTGCAGTTATAGATGCTCCTGCTGTTGTATTTCATCCATCCGCCCATTGCTGAAAGGGCGGCATTCGCTCTTTCGTCGAAATACCCACGCGCCGTGGGGCCGACGTTCAACAGCAGGTTTCCGCCGCAGGAAACCGTATTTATCAGCATCCTGATAAGCATTTCGGGGGTTTTCCAGCTTGTTTCGTCCCTGTGGTAGCCCCATGAACCCGAAAAGGTCTGGCAGGCCTCCCATACGACGAGGTTGCCGTCGTCGTCGCGTATCCACTCCTCCGGCTGGTACTGCTCGGGGGTCCACAGATCCTGCTCTATATCAGCCCTGTTGTCAATGATTATATCGGGGTTTATGCCCCTGACCGTTTCAATAAGCTTTTCTGACTCCCAGTCCTCTTTGCCCTTGCCCCACATGCCGTTGTAGTAGTCCCCCGCATATGAAAAGTCAAACCATATGATGTCTATTTTGCCGTAATTGGTAAGAAGCTCCCTGACCTGGTTACGCATATATTCGGCATATTTTTTCATATCCCGTCCCGCGTTGAGCTCTTCGATGTTTTTGTCGTCCCTGCGCGGGTGCTTGCCGTCGATCGTGAAATCGGGATGGTGCCAGTCGATTAGGGAATAGTAAAACCCGACCTTCAGGCCCTCGGCGCGGAAAGCCTCGGCATACTCTTTAATTAAATCGCGCCCGGCGGGGGTGTTGGTCGCCTTGTAATCGGTATACTGCGAGTCGAAAAGGCAGAAGCCCTCGTGGTGCTTGGCGGTAAGGACGGCGTATTTCATACCCGCGTTTTTGGCGGTTTTTGCCCATTCCTTCGCGTCATACATATCGGGGTTGAAAAATTTGAAATATTTATCGTATTTTTCGTCTTTTATCCTCTCGATATTCTTGATCCATTCGTGCCGCGCGGGCATGGCATAAAGCCCCCAGTGGATGAACATGCCGAAACGGTCGGCGGTAAACCAAGATGTGTCGCCGGGGGTTTTTCTGATGTCGTATTTTTTCATTTTTTACGTTTCCCTTTCTTTATCAATATTTTTTATATTATAAGCTTTATAAACATAAAAAGCAACCCCGGGGGATTGCATAATTATAAAATTTGCTGAGAAAATACCCGTTTTTTTTATAGAACTTTTTGCCAATCCTTTAACTGCTGAAAACTGCCCCTTGCAAAACCGCGGTTTTTGTATTATCATCTATCTAAATGTTTTTCAGGGAGCAATTATTTTGGACAAAACCGCGATAAAAAGCAATTTGATGCTTGTGACGGCCGCGCTTATCTGGGGATTCGCGTTCACGGCGCAGAGCCTGGGCATGGAGCATGTGGGGCCGATGACGTTTACCGCCGCGAGGAGCGCGCTGGGTGCGGCGGCGTTGCTGCCTTATATATTTATTAAAAAATATAGGGCTTCGGCAAAACAATGCCGGCGACAAAATAAAACTATGGTAGGGGCATTACCTTCAAAAAAAATGCTTTTAGCCGGGTTTTCCTGCGGGACGGTGCTTTTTGTCGCCGTTTCTTTACAGCAATACGGTCTTAAATACACCACCGTCGGGAATTCCGGGTTTTTGACTGCCCTTTACGTTATAATCGTACCGATACTCGGCATATTTTTGGGGCGGAAAGCGGGATTGAATGTCTGGATAGGCGTCGCCGCCGCGTTTTTCGGCGTTTATCTTCTTTCGCTGTCGGACGGGCTGACCTCCGTCAACATAGGCGACGTTTTATCGCTTTTGTGCGCCTTTTGCTTCTCTGTACATATACTTTTGATCGACAAATTCGCGCCCGAGGTCGATAATATCAAGCTTTCGAGCTTACAGTTCGCCGTGACGGCCGTTTATGCGTGCATCGCCATGTTTATCTTTGAAAAGCCGGCGTTTCAAGCGTTATCGGCCGCCTGGCTTCCCATAGCGTACACGGGCGTCCTTTCAAGCGGGGTCGCTTACACTTTGCAAATAATATCGCAGAAGAACACGCACCCCGTGGTCGCGTCGCTGCTTTGCAGCCTTGAATCGGTATTCGCGCTCCTGGGCGGCGTCCTGATATTAAAACAAAAACCGGCAAGCATAGAGCTTGCCGGGTGCGCTCTGGTTTTTGCCGCGATCATAGTCGCGCAGATACCAATTAAAAAAAATAATAATGCATAATTCATGATTCATAATTACTGACGAGAATTTTAAATCATCTTTTTATTTTTGGTAAAAATTAACACAAAAAAGAAAGCTTCTTTTTTTGTCAAATAATTATGAATTATGAATTATGAATTAAATATATGTAATTTTATCTTTATATTTCTCCATCATCTTAGCGTTGTATTCATCTCCGCCGTCCAGGTTCGCGCTCATGAACACGGGCGGCTCAAGGCCTTTTTCTACGAAAAGCCCTACTGATTCGGCGGTTATCGAATTTATTATGGCGGCCACGGCTATGGTCGAAGTCGGCGCGGTTTTGCCCATGAAGCCCTCTATGTCAATGGCGGCGTCGCCTATGCAGCCGCAGTTGTCGAGCAGCAAATCCGACACCTCGAACAGCCGCTTGCCGCAGGGGTGGCGGGAGGTTGAGGCGCTTGAATATTCCACGCTCGTGACGCATATTGTCTTTATGCCGCGTTTTTCCGCCTCTATGGCCATTTCGACGGACACACCATTGCGGCCCGATACCGAATGGATGAACAGCAGGTCTCCCCTGTTTATATCAGTATTGCTCAAAATCTCATGGGCGTATTCCGGCTTCCTCTCGAGAATTGACGTGTCCGTTACGGGGACAACGTCAAGGGTGAGGCCTTTCGCCAGTATGGGGTTTGCGATGACAAGCCCGCCCGTGCGGTAAAAGGCCTCTTCGGCCATTATCCCCGCGTGGGAACAGCCGAAATAAAAGATTTTCCCGCCCGCAAGATTGGTTTCGACAAGCATCTCTGCCGCCTTGCGGATATTTTTTTCATTAACTTCGAGAACCCTTTTTAACAGCGCTTCAATATGCGCGAAATATTTTTGGGTATAAGTCATCTCTCAATTCTCCATTCTCAACTCTCAATTCAACAAATCGTCCCCGCTGATATTGCCGTCGCCTTTGCCGTCGTCCCTGCCTATGTGTATGCCGCTTTCCGTGGTGGTTTCGTCGGCGGCGGTCCTCAGCGTCTCCAGCTTTGCTACGTGGCGCAGAATCAAACGGGCGTCGGCGGCGGTAACCTCCCCGTCGCCGTCAGCGTCGGCGGCGAGCAGCTCGTCGCCTGTAAGGGTCTGCAGCTTCGCCACGTGGCGCAGGACAAGCCGCGCGTCGCCCGCGTCGATCTCCCCGTCGCCGCTCACGTCGCCTATCAGCAGCGCGGACGAGGAAAACGCAAGCAATAAGGCCAATACCATGCAGGCGCTTGATGTCAATATGGTTTTTAAGTATTTTTTCATGTGTGAAAACTCCAAATTAAATTTCAATTATAATTTAAAATAAGTTTATCATAAAACTTGTGAACAGTTCAATATGTAAATAAAAATAATTTGAATATGGCTGAAAACGAACACAAGGGGACGGTTCTCGTGTGTTCTTGGGAAAACAGAAAACATGGGTTAAAACAGGTAACACAGGAGTACCGTCCCCTTGTGTTCCTATGCTAAAACCCCTAATCCCTGGCCCATAACCCCTCGAAATCAAAACCCCTTCTGCTTCAGCGTCTTCTTGATGCTGAAATTCTTCCGGGTTTTCATGAAAATTGCGGGTTTCAGTGCCGCCGGGGCCTTGGAGCTGCAGACTTCGCGCAGTACGCGGCGGTCGAGGGGCTTTGTGTCCCTTATGTTTATGGCAATCCTTGACAGGGAGTCCTTCCTTGCGTTCTCAAAGAAGTTTTTGTCGGGCAATACGCGCAGGTTTTCGGCGTTTTTCCATTTTTCCGGGAAATAACCCGAGTCAAAGTCGCTCTCTTTTACGAACAGCTCAAAAAACGGGTAGTCCTGCAAATACAGGGACTCGATGAAGCCCGCGATCCCTTCCTTGTCCGGCACGTCGAGCAGAAGCGACATTTCCGGCTCCTTCGCGGCCTCTTCTTTGGATTCGTATATATAGGGCAGTCCCAGGTCAGCGTTCTTTTCCTTGATTTTTTTCAGGCGTTCGGGGGCGAAGCTCTCGGCCACGATAATAAATTCGTCTTTGATATATTTCAGCGTCTCCGCGTCGAGGAGCCAGAAAAAGCGGTAAAAATTATCTATTAGCAGGACGGCCGTCCTGTAAAGAACCTCCTGAATATAGGCCTCGTCGCCGTCCAGCCTGTCCGTTTCGCGCATTATGGCGTCCTCGGCCATTTTTAATATCCGGCTCATGATCTCTATCATGTTCTGCGCGTTCTTCAATGAAGGCTCGGCGTGCTTTGAAAAGCCGTCCTCGTCGTAATGATAGCGCTTTTCGTAGACCGCCGTGCCGACCCCCGCGCCGTTCATCCCGGCGAAAAAGCATTCAATCAAAAACAGCAGGTCGCCGTAGCTCCCTATGTCCGCGAATGACAGCCTGTTTTTTATCAGCGCGCTCCTTTTGAAAATCTTGTTGCCGAGGGTCGTGCTCCAAAGCAGGTCGCGCTCGTATTTCTCCATCAGCGGCAGCACCGCCAATGTGTCGGCCCGCTCGTCGTAGCGGGGCAAGGTGTTCCCGTAGTACCACACGCGGCAGGTGATTATGTCCGTTTTGCGGGCCTCGGCGGCGGCCAGCATATTTTCCACGGTCACGTCCGTTATGATGTCGTCGGCGTCCATAAACATAACATAATCGCCCCCGGCCTGAGAAAGGCCTTTATTGCGCGCGGCGGAAATACCGGAATGCTCCTGGTCGATGCAGTAAAAACCGACGTATTCGTCGCAGTATCTGCCGATTATATCCGCACTCGAATCCGTCGAGCCGTCGTTCACAAAAATCGCCTCGAAATCCTCCTCCGATTGATGGATAAGGCTTTCAAGGGCATCCTCAAGATATTTTTCGGCATTGTAGACGGGGATTATTATTGATAGTTTGGGCATACGCCACCTCCAGTGTTGAATTTAGAGTTGAGAGTTGAGAGTTGAAAGTTTGATGAAATTTATATAGGGCAATTCTCTCAACTCTCAATTCTCAACTTATAAAAAGCTTCCGCGACCGACAGGTCATCAAAGTGCGTTATTTTGATGTTCTGCCTGTCACCCGTAACCAATTTTATTTTATACCCGTTTTGCAAGAATATTGAACACGCGTCGGTCATTTTTTCCAGTTCTTTTTTGTCGGTTCTGCTTAAAAATTTGCATAAAAGGTTAAAATTGAAAGTCTGGGGCGTTTGGACATGGTAAAGCGTTTCCCTTGACAATGCGGCTTCCGCGAAATCCCCTTTTTCGCTTTCAAATATGGTGTCCACGGCGGGTATTGCCGTTGTGCAGGCTCCGTATTCACGGGCCGCTTTGATGTTTTCGTCAATAATCCTATCGTTTATGAAAGGCCTTACCCCGTCGTGGGTCAAAAATATTGTATCGCCGTCTGTCTTAAAATTTTCTTTGGTAAAGCTAACTGCCTTTACTAGTGTTTCGTTGCGTACGTCCCCTCCGCATATCACGTGAATGTTGGTATTTCGACAAAAACTGCCCTTTATCAAATCAGATGTAAAGTCAATATGCTTTTCAGGTATGGCAACGACAATTTCGTCTATATTTTTGTTTTTTATAAAGTTTTCTATACAGATTATAATAATCGGCTTGCCGCAAACAGTTAAAAACTGCTTCGGCAGCCCTGAATTCATTCTTGACCCTGTACCTGAGGCGAAAATCGCGGCGATGTTCATAATTCATAATTTATAATTCATAATTCATAATTGTTGTGATTTTAAAAGTTGCCTCAATAATTATGAATTATGAATTATGCATCCTTAATTAATTCGGTTTCATCGTGGGGAACAGCAACACGTCCCGTATCGACGGGCTGTTCGTCAGCAGCATCACAAGCCTGTCAAGACCGAAGCCCAAGCCCCCAGTCGGCGGAAGGCCGTATTCCAGCGCGGTTATGAAGTCCTCGTCAACCTCGGCGTTCGCCCCCTGCGCCTTTTTCTCCGCTACCTGCCTTTCGAAACGCGCCCTTTGGTCCTCAGCGTCGTTCAGCTCCGAAAAAGCGTTGCCCATCTCCCTTGCGTAAATGAAAAACTCGAAACGCTCCGTCATAAGCGGCTCGTCCTTCTTGCGCTTTGCGAGGGGCGAAACTTCTACGGGGTAATCGTATATAAACGTCGGCTGTATCAATTTATCTTCGACGAAGGCCTCAAAGAAAAGGTATAATATCTCGCCTTTTGTCTTATTCGGCGACATATCTTCAATCCCCTTGTTTTTGGCGGCTTTTACCGCGTCCGCGTCCGTTTTCCACTCGTAATAATCTTCATCGGCGTATTTTTTGACGGCTTCGGCCATCGTCAGCCGCCCCCACGGGGATTCCATGTCGATTTCCGCGTCCTGATAGGTTATTTTGCCCGTGCCGCAGACCTCAAGGGTGAGGAAACGGAACAATTCCTCGATAAGGTCCATCATCCCGTTATAATCGGTGTAGGCCTCATATAATTCGACGCTGGTAAATTCCGGGTTGTGCTTTACGCTCATGCCCTCGTTGCGGAATATCCGCCCGACCTCGTAAACCTTCTCAAAACCGCCCACTATAAGCCTTTTAAGGTAAAGCTCGGTTTCAATGCGGAGGTACATATCAAGGTCGAGGGTGTTGTGGTGGGTTATGAAGGGCCGCGCCGCCGCGCCTATTTCAAGGGTGTGAAGTACGGGCGTATCGACTTCAAGGTACCCCCTTTTGTCGAGGAATTCGCGGATTTTCGCGGTTATGAGGCTTCTTTTTATAAAAACGCCCTTGACGTCGGGGTTCACTATCAAATCTAGATACCGTTGGCGGTAGCGCGTGTCCATATCCCTAAGCCCGTGGAATTTTTCGGGCAGCGGGAGCAGGGATTTCGTCAATAAACGCAGGCTTTTTGCGTGGACGGATATCTCCCCGCGCCTTGTTTTGAAAACAAAGCCTTTTACCTCGACAATATCGCCGATGTCCCAGGTTTTGAACCCCGCGAAGGTATCCTCCCCCACGTCGTCGATTTTCACATAAACCTGCATACGCCCCTCGCGGTCGCGGATGTCGATAAAATTCGCCTTGCCCATATCGCGCCAGGTCATTATCCTGCCGCAGATGGAAACGTCGGTATTTTCAAGCTCCTCAAAGCGTGAAAGTATCCCCGCCGAGCTTATGCCATGCTCCGCGACGGTTATTCCGCAGGGGTCCTTGCCGCTTTCGCGCAGCTTATGAAGCTTTTCGAGCCGTATCGCGCGCTGTTCGTTGACGTTTTGCTGAATTTCCTGTTCATCTATTTCAATATTGTTGATTTCGTCTGACATTTATATCACCTATTTCGATATTTGCAAAATTTCAAATTTAAAAACGCCCGCGGGGGCCTCCACATCGACGACGTCCCCTACCTTGCGCCCCAAAAGGGCTTTGCCTATGGGGCTGTCGTCGGAAATCCTGCGGTTCACGGGGTCGGCCTGGGGGAAGCCGACTATCTGATATTCTATTTCCTCTTTTTCGGCAATATCCAGCACCCGCACTTTCGCGCCGATGTTCACAACCTCGGTCGTAAACGCGGATTCGTCCAATATTTTGGCGTGCTGGAGCATATATTCTATTTCGTTTATGCGCGCTTCGAGCTTGCCCTGCTCGGATTTCGCCTCGTCATACTCGCTGTTTTCCGAAAGGTCGCCGAAGGATTTGGCTTCTTTTATTTTTTCCGCGATATCGCTCCTGCCCGTCGTGCGAAGCTCTTTTAGCTCCCTTTTTAAGTCCTCTAACCCTGACTGGGTCAAAATAAACTGATAATCCGACATAATTGATTTCATCCCTTATTTATTTTAATATTGCAAAACACGGGCCGACTGAGTCATCGGCCCATACTATAGAACCTCTAAGAGATTCATTGGAATCCCTGATGGATTTATTTAATAGATTGTATTATATAATAAATATTCGGCTGTGTCAATATATGCACATATACTTCATGTATCGTTCATTTTTTGTTCATTCAAAAAACAAAGGAAAGCAAAATGATTTTTTAAACATATGATTGACAAACACAAAAATTTCCTTTATAATAAGGATAAGCCAATATTGATGTTTGGGAGGCATTTTTATGTTAGAATCCGTCATAGGTTTATTCAGAAAGCTATTTTCCGGCATAATGACCCTGCTGTTCTTGATCTTGCCTTTATTCGGCGAACCCGGCTATGCAAGGGGCCCGATGGTCGATATGGGCAAATTCACCGCCGAGCCGGTCTGGGCGGACGAGTTCGACGGCGACGCCCTCGACCTTACAAAATGGAAAGACCACCACTGGGGGGGCACCACCGTCCGCAGGGGCAGCTATTGGAACATTGAAATGGCCGAGGTAAAAGACGGCTTCCTCAACATCAAAACCGAATACCTGCCGGAGGGCATAAACGGCGGCCCCCCGGGGTTTTATACCTGCGGGATAGACACTAACGGCCTTTTTGAGCAGACCTACGGCTATTTTGAGGTCCGCTGCATACTTCCCAAGGGGGCGGGGCAATGGGCCGCCTTTTGGATGCTCAACGACGGTATGGGCGAGGTGACCGGGAACGGGCATTCGGGCGCGGAAATCGACATTTTCGAATCCCCGTACTATTCCCAAAAATCAATATTCTACCACAACGCCGTAAGCTCTAATATACATATCGACGGCTACGGGGCCGACCATAAAGGCGCAAACATATGCAAAACCATCGTGCGGGGCGACCCATACGAAGAATTCCACACCTACGGCCTTGAATGGAACGAAGATGAATATATTATT
>WREG01000008.1 GCA_009779455.1 Oscillospiraceae bacterium | reverse complement strand
TATCTCGACCGCCGCGATTTCCGGCTGTTTGCGGGGCGCATCACATTAACGCTTGGCGACCTGCTCCGCCCGCTGCCGGATAAGGAACGCGCATTTGCGCTGGAATTGCATGAATATGCTGTGGCAAAAGGCATGAAAGTGCAAATGAAAGACCCATACACCTTTCGCTATGTTTATAAAAAACTGTATTCGCTTGAGATACATAATATCCCATTCAGCGTTTTGGTTCCTTACAGGCTGGACAACGGCAAACGCGTTCCCGGCCAGTTTGAGCGGTTTTTGGCGGCTGCCGAAGGCCTTCCCGACGCCGACGGGGTTATCCGGTACATTCAAGGCGGCATCTGCGTATGCAACTGCTGCAACGGCACTAAAAAGGCAAATGAGCGCTGCTCGAATTGGGTGGAAATCCGGGGCGCGAGAAGGCTTCCCTCGGCGTGCCATCCCGCAATAAGCAAATACCGCCGGGGTTCGCATGATCCCGCTTATAAAGATGAGGATATTCAAATGCTGAAACGTATAATTGACATCCGCATCGCGCAGGTTGATAATTTTTAAGCAGATCACGGAGGTTCTAAAATGATTACCCATCAAATCCCCCTCGAATCTTTTACCCCGCACGGCAAAGTTTCAGTCAATGTGGAAAACGGCGTACTACGCATGACGGGCGGCGCCGACCGCGGCGTGTATATAGGGATACCAAACAAGTTTAAACTGCCGTTCCGTATTGACATGGCCGCGAAAATGGATTCCCCCGCATTGATATTAAAAATAGGCGAAGGGTATATAAACCTGAACACGGGCGGCATGGACAACAGGCGGATGATGTCCATAGTCGGCGGCGAGACAAAGCCGAACCTGCACAAGTTCGACAACAGGGCGCCGCTGAACGAGTATTTCGATATTTCCGTAATATACGGCAAAAAGGCGATGCAGTTGTCCATAAACGGAGAGGAACGGTATTTCAGCAAAAAAGACATATACATGAAATCGCCGCTGATGGAAACCGATTTCAAGGACGGCTTCGGATTTAAAATCGCCTGCCACAAGCGCACGGAGGTTTATATAAAGTCATTGACGGCGACGGAATATAAAGATGAGCCCGAATTCCCCGTATTGCCGAAAAAGGATTATATATACGCCCCCACCCTTACAAAAACAGACAAGCCGGCGCTTGGGGACTGCATAAAGGATTTGACGCCGGAGCTTAAAGACTGCGTAATTGATATGGACAAACACTTGAAAGCGCTGAAATTCAGGAGGCTGATCGAAGGCGGCTATCCTGAAAGCAGGGTTACATACACCATGCCAAGGGTCGCTTTGTGGAAAATGAATATATCGCACAATTTGATGACCCATCGGACAATGGCCATGCTGGGGTTCTACGTCAATCAGGCAGGCATACATACGGAAAAGTTCAACACATTATTTTTGCGCAGGCTGGAAGAATACAGCCCCGATTTTGCCGGCGAAATATTTTTCAGGATGTCGCAGGCCAATTATTGCAAGACCTGCGGGGGAAACCGTTGTTCAAACTATAATTTAACCGAATATAAAGGAATCAAGAAGAATAATTGCGCCCATTTCGTGCAATTCAAGATGATACCGTCCGATTTCGATGATGTTAAAAAGGTTATAGAAACGATTATTGATTTATCAAACGGAGGAATGTTACATGGTTGATTTAAAGTTGGGGACATACCCGCCCATGTGCCCGCGGAGCATTTTTCTTGAAAAACAAATAAAGCCCGCGCTGGAAGGCAAAAGCATTGTGAAAACCTCATGGGAAAAATATTATACGGGGAAATATTCATGGCATGGGGATTCGATCCCGGGATTTGACGAATTGCCGGGGCATACGGTTATCTTCGCGGACGCGTCCTATATATTGACCGACAAAGGCGCGTTAATTTTTTACTCTTATCCGGACGGCGGATTGCGCTATTTTCATAAAGGCGAGGTTGTTGACCTTAAAAAAGCGGTCAAACCTACGTCGCACGGATACCACGCGAAAATTTTTCTGGACGACGGTTCCTGTATCGGCGTCAACCAATACGGCTGGGGGACGCTGTTCAAAGTATTCGATATAGATTTAAAACAGATTGATGCCGGACGCGCAGACAAAAGCGGCCGTTATCCGTTTCTCCCGAAAGCTCCGATTGACGTGGCCGATGAAGAAGATTTCACATATGGTCGGTTCCGGGGCTGGCTTTCCGAAAACCCCGGTGTGAACATAATCGAAAGCTGCGCGACGGCAAAGGGGGCGCTCAGGATAGACAACCCGGTTATGAATTACATCCTCCTGATTTCAAAAATTCATCCGAGAACAAAGACGCGGGCACTGGCCAATGATGAAATCAAAATGTTGTTCGATAACACGAAAAAACTGATAAATGAATATAAATCGGGAATCCGGGTCTGCGGGCATACGGATATATACGGGGAGGCCGTAACGCCGCGTAATGACGTGCTGTGGATGACCTCATCCGTTTTTGGCGCCCCATGCCCTGTATGCGCCGCGCCGATAGAGGCGACGCCCGCGGCAGGGACAAAAATGTATTTCTGCCCCTGCTGTCAGGCGATAAAAAAGTAAAGGAGGAGCAACAAAATGTCTGAAAACAACGGGAACGCCCTCCAAAAATTAGAGGATGTTATTAATGAGGTATTCAGTGGCGACACATTAAAAAATGCGCTGGATTTTACGGCGTTTTTAAGGGCAAACGAAATGATTTATAGAAAATCTCATGGTGAAATAAGTTATAATGGCAATTGCGTGTGCTATATGCACCTTGATGGCTTAGCGCAAAAACCCGGCCCTTGGACTATTTGGACTGAGGGCGATTATAGCGGCGAACGCGAGGATTTTCCGATGGATGAGCATATGAAAGAAATCGCTTGGGCAAATGTCAATATTTGCGCCAGTTGCGGCGGCAGTTGCAGTCCGGGAAAGCGCACGACGATTTTCGGGAAAGAATTTGATAATGTATGCAGCGCCGCTATGGCATTTTACATTCCGGATACCGAAACTTTGGAATGTGTAAAAAAATTATTGGAAATAAGGAAAAAGGAGATCAATCTATGCCGAACAGCAATAAAATCATCCAAACAATGAAGAAAAAGGGAATATCCGAAGAAATCATAAAGCAATTTGAATCCGTTGGTGCCGGAGGAAGCTACATAGAGCAAAGGCTTGCGACGGTCGATTTAATGGACAGGCTGCTTTCAAAAGAACAGTGCCTTTCCGTTATGGAGGAGCAGGGCTGCTGCGTAACGGGCAAGCCTGCCGCGGCTCACCGCGCTTTCGGGCGAAAGCATGAGGGCAAAACGGTGGAAGAAAGGCTGCGGCTGTTTGACGAATTGGATACGCCCCATAAACCGCCGTGCAAATTGAACGGCGACGGCACACTGTCGGTTTTCTGGGGGTTCGGGCAGGACGGGGATTATAAATGCGTGTGCGGAAATATAGGAAAATTGCCGCAGCCGGTCAGTCTATCCCCCACATACTGCGGCTGCTGCGGCGGCCATGTCCGGCAAAACCTGCAAAAATCCCTTGGGGTTAAGCTGCGGCTGAAAGAAATCGTTTCCTCTCCGGTCAGCTCAAACGGGAAAAAACGCTGCGAATTTCTTTTTGAGATTATATAAAGATAATTTAAGATAAAAATATGCGGAAAGGAAACGTTTTTATGACAAGAAATGAAAAAATCAAAGAAGCCGTCGACGACTGCATTGCCAAAATGAATGATGAGGATAAGAAGATATACCGGGAAATTGCCGAATATGCCGTTGAACTGGGCTACGCGCCGAAACCCGTCAAAACCGCGCAGGGCATTTCAGACGAGCTTGCTTTTACAAAAAACAAGGTAAAGCGCACCTTGCTTAGAATGCATCCAAACGTAAGGGATATCCCCTTCAAAGTCCGGCCCGGGCAAAAGGGGCAAGCGGGGCTGAGATTGGCCTTTTTCGCGACGCCCAGATATTCAGTGCCGTTCAAAGAAGGGGTAAAGCGGGTAATTGAGGATTTTGACGGGAAATACACCGGCTGTTACGGTTGCGGCCGCTGCAAAGGCGATTTAGAGGGGTATACCTATATTTATCCCGATGGCAAAGCGGTTTTTCGCTGCGGGAGGGAGCTGATAGCGCTCCCGCCGATAAGCGCGGATTACATAAACGAAATTAAAGCCATGATTAAAACACAGGACGATTTCTGGATGAAGCAAATCTAAATAAAAAAGGAGAACAATAACAATGATAGAACTGCCCGAAAGCCGGCATCTTGCCGAACAAATCAAAGAAAATTTAACGGGCAAAACCGTTATGAACGTGTCCGCAAACAAATCGCCCCACAAATTCGCTTGGTTTCACGGCGACCCCGCCCTTTACCACGGCAAACTCACAGGGAAAATCATAGCCGGAGCGAACGCCTACGGCGGCATGGCGGAAATCGTATTTGACGGCGCGCGCCTTGTCAGCGGCGACGGGGCCAACCTGCGTTTCTTCGCCCAGGGCGAAAAATTGCCGGACAAGCATCAGATGCATATAGAATTTGAGGATTTTTCCTCCCTTGTCTGCTCGGTTCAGATGTATGGTGGGATGTGGGTATTTATAGACGGCGTTGACAAAGACGAAGGCTATTACCTTTCGTCAAAAACCAAAATAAGCCCCATATCGGAGGAAAACAGCGAGGATTATTTCTTCGGTTTGATGAACGACGTCAAGCAGAATTACAGCGTCAAGGCGTTTTTGGCGACCGAACAGCGGTATCCGGGCCTTGGCAACGGCGTTTTGCAGGACATCCTTTTTAACGCGAGGGTCCATCCCCGCCGCAAGCTTGAAACGCTGACGCAAAATGAAAAAGAGGCCGTATATCACAGCGTGAAGCAGACGCTTTCCGAAATGACGGTGAAAGGCGGCCGCGACACGGAAAAAGACATTTTCGGCTGCCCGGGCGGGTATAAAACGAAACTCTCCGCTAAAACAAAAAACGACCCCTGCCCTGTATGCGGCGACGATATTGTCAGGGAGGCGTACCTGGGCGGGAACGTCTACTTCTGCCCCACCTGCCAAAAATACGAGAAAAGTGCAGTTCGAAAATAAATTTTCAAACTGGAAGTATTGTTCTTTCGCATCGTATATGATGATGCGAATTTGTTTCACAAAACGAACAATACTTCTACCTGTCATAGAAAGGATAGTTATATTATGCAGCCCATACGCATCATAGAAATCCCCGGCTGCAAAATGGTTTCGTCGGGAGCCGGTATGTTCGGGGAGGATAAAATCGATAATTTCGCAAAATGGTTCTCATCCCTGCCGCGAACGGTGCATTCGAGGGATTACCTCACCGATTCCTACACGGAATCCACTGATGAAATCTACGAAAAAGGCGAATTCAACGGGATGCTTTGGTATTACGAATATACGGACGGCATGGATGTGCCGGAAGAGTATGAAATTGTTGATTTCAAGGGCGGCCTTTACGCCGTGGCGACGGATATCGACCAAAAAACTGATGTTAAGAAAATGAAAAAGGCGGTGAATAAGTTTTTGAAAGCAATCGGGTTTATTCCTGACAAAAGCCGACCGGAACTTGGGAATATCATCACATCAGAGGCCGCGCAAAAGGTTTTGGGTTACGAGCAAATGGATTATTATACGCCGGTAAAGGCGCTAAAATAAACACGGACGAAAGGCGGCAAAAAATGTCACAAATGAAAGACATTATCAGCGAAGCCCGTTTTGATATCATCGAAGAAGCGGACAGGGAATTTATAATCGCTTTCGATAAGGAGATGCGCGGTTTGGGCTATGATTTCGGCGGAGATATCGGCAAAGGCTACTGCTGGGGGAAATATATGATCATATATTCAAAATCCGGGGTGAAATCAAAAAAAGTGGCCGCCCGGATTTTTATCAGGGACGACTGCATTGTCCTGCGGCTTTATTTTTCGGGTATCGACAAACACCGCGCCTACATAGAAAACACGCCGCTTCATATCAAGGAAGTGTTTACGGGCGAACACGGCGATTGCGGGCATTGCGAGGGCGGGCACAGGGAAGGCGGTTTTTGCAAATTCAGGAAAACATATACGGTTGCTAACCGCAGTTTTGAAAAATGCAACGGCGTCGTCTTTGAATTTTGGTGGCCGGATTTAGCAAAATTGCCGGATTATATGGATTTATTAAATGAATTTTATGCGGGAAAAGGGGGCGGGAAAAATGCAACCTAAAATTATCAGCAGGGACAAGCTATATATCACAGGCCTTACAGGCAACGGCTCTAAAACAGGTGAGGTATGGAGCGATTTTGACAGCAAATATAATAAAAACCCGTTTCCGAGAGCCGACGAATGCGGATATGAGATCCGTTATTACGACAGCGAAAGGCCCGCCGTCCTCGGCAAAGACATCCATGTGGGGTTTTCGGCCGAAGCTCCGGGCGATATCGGCGGTTTTGCAACAATTGTCCTGCCCGCAGGCGAATACGCGGTTTTCGATGTGTACGTTGCGAAAGGCTATGACAGCGGTAACAAAGAGATGGATGAATGGCTTAAAGACAACGCGGCGCAATATAGACCGCGCCTGATTGACGGTATCGGATATATTGTTGAATGCTACAATGAAAAATTTGACGGCGGCGATAAGCCAGATTCAATTGTTGAAATATGGGTTCCGATCCATAAAATATAAAAAACTAAAAGGAGAAAAAACCATGGAAAACCAAAAAATCTGCCAATGCTGCGCGATGCCCTTGACAAACGCCGAGGATTTCGGCACCAACGCCGACGGGAGCAAAAACGGGGATTACTGCAAATACTGCTATGAAAACGGCTCTTTCGGCGAGGAAAAGACGATGGAGGAGGTAATCGAGATCTGCATACCCTTCTGCCTTGAAGCGGGCGCGTACAAAGACGCGGAAACCGCCCGCGCCGCCATGACGGGATTTTTCCCGACGCTTAAGCGCTGGTCAAAGAATGAAAATTAAATATACAGGTATTCCGTAGGGGACGACGCCCTCGGCGTCCCGAAATATAGATAAAATCTTGTTGCAAACGGGACGATGTGGGCATCGTCCCCTACGGGTATCACATTAAAAGGACGGAATTATATGAATGAATATAAATACCATTGCCAGCACCAGGCGGAATCCTTTGCCAAAGCGATTGTCCCCGTGCCCGACGATTATCCTTTAAAGGACGGCCTGCCGGAGGATTTTAGGATTCGTTTCAAAAAATTATGTGAACTTGCGAAAGAAGTCTATATGGATATGGCAAAACAGCCGGAGTCCTACGGGCTGATGCTTGTTGACATCGAAAGCAAAGACCAAAACCGCGCCCGCGACTGCTACCGCACTATTCACAGGTTCGCCGACCTGTTGAGTCGCCTCTGTTCGTCGGGCGAACTGAAAAACCGCCAATTGGCCGTTGGCGCGGACGCGTTCAAAAAGGCCGTAAAAAAAGGCACGGGTTTGGTTTCGGGCCCCGTGCCGAAATATGAGCTGATTCTGTCCCGGCTTTCCGCTTTCGGTTTTGTTTTTTCGGGTTTTGACGGAAAACCCTACGGCAAAAAAACCGAAGCCTTCACCGTCGAATATCCCGACGACCCGGATATGATGGATACGATAAAAACATACTGCGAATGCTATGAAGTTCTCAAAAACAAAGAAAACAGGCCGGAAACCGAATATTCCCTGCATGAAATGCATCACCGCTTTTACCGTTTTGACTACAAAATAACGTCAGACCTCGCGGCTATCCCAACAAGGCAATGGGTAAGCGACGACGCGGGTTACAACGGTTTTCCCCCGGAACTGAAAATGTTTTCCCTCGCGTTCTACGACGAGTCGCTTAAATACAAGGGGATAAAATTCGACGGGGAATACCATTACAAATCCAAGCGCGTCGCCCGCATACAGCAAGGATACATGGCTTTGGGAAATCCGAAATTCAGGCTGTCGGTAAAGCTTTCAAAGCCCGACAAATATATGGATATAATCGAAAAGCTGCCCGACGACATTCAAAAGCCTTTTGAATGGGGCAATTGCCGTTATTGCGATTTTCAGGGGGCGACGCGGGAGCATTGCAAATTCCGCGTCCTATGGAACTATGACGGCATAGCTTTGGCGGGCTGCGCCCATGCGTGTTTTGATTTTGACGCTTTTGACCCGGAATACGCGCCGGTGTATTGGCAGCTGATAGAAAAAGAGTACAATTTAACAAAATTGTAGGGGCGATTGTTAATCGCCCGCAGCTTAGTGAAAATTTAGGAGGCGACACAATGAACATCAAAAATTATCTAACCGAAACAGCCAAAAAAAACGGTTTAGACGCAAATAATCTGCAATTCCCCGACTGCGAAATAGGCCCCGCGAAAATCAAGGTCATTATGATCAACGAAGTTGTGCCGAAAAACCCGGACGACTGGTTCTACAGCGAAACCGACAACCCAGAAAACAGGAGAAACGCGTTAGGCTTGTTCGAAAGCGCGGGTGTGAAATCCTCGGCGCGAGGGGATCCCGTTAAAAATATGAGTGACATACTTGATTTGGGCGTCTATATTACCGCCGCTTTGAAAACCCCGAAAGAGGGCTACACGGCCGACCCCGAAGCCGTCAAGGCGCAGCTGCCGATTCTTGAAGCCGAGCTTGCGCTGTTCCCGAACCTTAAACTCATCATGCTCATGGGCGACGTGGCGATAAAAGCGTTTAACATGATCGCGAAAACAAAAACAAATACAAAGAAAAACGTCTGCCCCACGGGTTCGGCGGGCAGACGCAGGCACTGGAATAACGAGGAGTTTTATTGGAACGGCGTCCGCGTATTCCCGTCATATATAATGACCGGCAAGAACCTGCTGATTGAGCCGTTCAAGCGCGATACTATCACGGAGGACATAAAAAGGATGATGGAGATTTTAAGCGGAGGAAGAAAAAATGCCTGAAAAGAAAACGGCCCGGAAAATCGAAGAAGAACTGAAAGAAAAATTAAGCGGTTATGCGCTTAAAAACGCGATGGATTTTGTCGGTTTCATGAAAGCGAACGAAATGCCGCCCGATTCAGGCGATGACAACTGGTTCAAATATCAGGGCGAAAACATATGCTTGATTATAACGGGGCATTGCGAACCTAAAAATATGAGCGGCAATGGCGACAACTGGTCTGTTTTTTGGGCCAATTGCGAGGTTTGCTGGGGTGAAAATGGTGTGGTTGATAAAGAACTTGAAGATTTCGCCCATGCGCGGATAAACCCCTGCGGCAAATGCCCTTGCGAACACAGCCCGGGGATACGCAAAAGGATTTTCGGAAAAGCATATGAAAACTCCTGTTATTCGACTTTTTGTTTTGACAATCCCGATGCCGGGGATTTGGAGCATATAAAAACATTGGCTAAAATGAGAAAACAAAACATTGCCGACATGAAGCGCGCCGAATAAGAATTATGCGGTGCAGGATTTGGTATGCCGCCCTAAAGTAGGGGACGCCGCGTAGGCGTCCCTTAAAGTTTACATTTTTATCTTGTTTCGTTGAATCCGCTCCCAAATATAGTCAAACTCATCAATAAGCAACGGGCTTGGCGGCTGTCCTTCCTGCGGGAAGGGCAGTTCCGTGTTAGCGACGATACCGCGCTTCCAAAGCATATGCTTAAGGAAATAGCGGTTGTTCAGGTTAAAAATCTCAAGGTAAGGCAGCAGCCTGGTGTAATATATGTCAACCGCCCCGTCGATATCGCCGCTTAAATAGCTGAAAATTACGTCATTGTGTATTTCGGCGGCTTCCGTCCCTGTCATAAAAGCCGTAACGCCCAGGCGCAGCAGCTGGATCATATGAAACCCCGCCGCGCCGCCGATAATCTGCATTTTCCCGCCCGTGCGGGACATCAGCTCTTGTGTTTTTTCGAGGAAGCCCCCGCCTTCGGCTTTGGCGTAAAGGCATGACGGGATTTCTTCCCCCAGTTTGACGATAAAATCCGCGTCGTAACAGGCCTTTGACGCGCCTGTGTCCTGAATGATGACGGGCAGGCCGCAGACATCCGCGACCCTTTGATAATACTCGAAAAGCCTGTCTTTTTGCATGGCGCCGAAAACGGGGGAGCAGACCATCAGCAGGTCCGCGCCAAGCTTTTGCGCTATTCTTGCATTCTCTAAGCTGTCAGCCAAGGATAAATCCGTGGTCCCGATGAAAACCGGGGCTTTTCCGTTTACGCGCTCGACCACCGCCGATATAATCTGTTCCCGCTGTTTCGCGCCGACTTTGAAATATTCCGACGCGCCGCCGAGATGCCCTATGGCCGCCGCCTTGTTTTCAAGGCAGTAGTCAACAACGCGGTTCAGGCTTTCCAAGTCCAATTCCCCGCCCGGGTGTATGGCGGTCGGCAAAATAGGCATTTGCCCGCGGAATTCGTATGGCTAATTCATTATAACAATCCCTTTACAAAATGATAATGTGTATTATATAATAAGATAAGGCAAGTGTCAAATTAAAGTTATAAGGAAGGGATTTGTTTATGAAAAATAAGCTTAAAATTATTATCGCCGTCATCGCAGTTGTTTTAATATTTTTAACCGGTTTCGCGGCAGCTGTGTATAAAAATTGGTGGCTTAAACCGGACATTTTATATCAGGCTCCTGCCCTGCCCGGGGCGGAGCTGCCGAGACTGCCGTCAGAAGCGGCGGAAACGGGATTCACTGCGGAATTTGCCCTGCCGACGCTGACGCCGGAAAACGCGGGGCCTCTGCTTAAAAACCCTGACAGGGGCCTGCGTATGGAAACATATATGACGCTCGGGGATGCCCCGGAGTGCTATCCCGGCGACATGGGCGACCCTTACGAAAAATTATTGAATTTTATTGAAAAATACCGCGAGGACAGCCCGACCGTCGTCCAGCTGTACGTTTATTTGTGCCGTTATAACAACAGGCCCCTTGACGAAAACGCCTTTTCGCAGCTGGAACGGATGTTTGAGCTTTGCCGTGAACAAAAAATAAGGGTATTGCTGCGTTTTGCCTACCAAAACGAATCGAACCCCGACGCCGGCTACAAGCGCGTGGACGGGCATTTGCAACAGATAGGGGAGTGGTTCGGGGCAAACGGCCAATTGGTTGACGACGTTGTTTACTGCGTGCAGGCGGGCATAGTGGGCTATTGGGGCGAAGGCCACAACAACAAGAACTTCAAGTCCATCCATATAGGCCGTGCTTTTGACCGTTTGCGCTCGATAACCCCCGATGATATTTATATACAGGTACGCAATGTTGACTTATTGCAAAAAGTTTCGTGGGCGCCTTTGAGCTTCGGTATGCACGACGATTATATAATCGGCGAAAAAAACGGCGAATGGAGCTTTTTCTTAGGCAAAAACGACGAGGAAGAAAAGCTGCTCGAAGAACGGTTCAAAAATACCGTAAACGACGGGGAAATGCCCTGGGGCGTAGCGACGTATTACGATAAAAAGGACGGCGAACCCCTTGACAGCATTGACCCTGTCGCCGTGCTGGGACAGATAAAACAATATTCCCTAACGACATTGTCGCTGGAGCATAACTACCGCGAGGGCGATTTCGGGCGCGTATTTTCAATGGAACGCTGGAAGGACGTGCCTGTCACCCCCGGGCAGCTGGAAGCGCTTGATATGCCTTATCTGCCTTCTTTGTTTGAAAACGGCGAAATGTCGGCTTATGACTATATCCGCTATCATTTGGGCTACCTTTTGAGTGTAACCTCCTTCGAGTTTGACGAAACGCAAAATAAAATACGCTTCACCATACAAAACAGCGGCTTTGCCGCGCCGCTTAACTTTAACGCCCTGAGCGTCGTTATTGACGGCACGGAATACCTTATTGGCAGCTATGATAAATACGCTTTGGGCTCAATGCGGGCGGTTGCGTACACGGCCGCTCTGCCCTATGATTTTATTCAGGAGGGCCCGCATGAATTTAATATAAAGCTGGCGCGCCGCGCGGGGTCGGATATTTGTGTTCGTTTTGCGAATGAAAATGACATCTTTTGTTAATTATGTATTAAAAACTTATTGAAAATTTTACCGTTTTATTATTGCAAAATTATTAATATTGTTATATAATTATTATGCGTGAAAATATTTATTAAATAAAAGGAGAATTTTTTTATGGATGCTATTATTAAGTTTTTCGCCCCTATTTTATCTTTCCTGCTGATTATCGGGATGTTTACGGGTCTTGTGAACCCCCCCGTGGCGGATTTTGTCCCCAAGGACATAACTTTCCCTGCCGACACAAGGGAAAAGATGACGATAATCGACAGCGGGGCCAGCGATTACGTTATAGTCGTCGGCGAAAACGCTGTCCCGGCCGAGGCAATGGCGGCTCAAAAGCTTCAGGGCTTTTTAAAGCAGATAAGCGGCTTCGAGCTTCCGATAATCACCGACGACCAGGCTTCGTCCGCCCTGAACGAAATAATAATCGGCGACACGAACCGCTATGCGATGGACGCGGAGAAATTCGAGTCCCTCGGCAACGACGGGTTTGTCATCAGGACGAACGCGGACGGCAAATACGGTGATATAAACGAAGGCGATATAGTCTTAATGGGCGGCCAGCCCAGGGGGACGCTTTACAGCGTCTATGATTTCCTTGAGAAATTCCTCGGCTGCCGCTGGTTCTCGATTGAGATGACCATAATACCCGAAAATGACGTGGTTGGCGTGCCGGTGGACATCGACGAAATCGAGATTCCATACTTTACCTACAGGCAGCCCACACTGGTGTGGCGGCTGACCTCCGCCGACGTGGACTATTCCCTCGCCAACAGGGTCAACGCCCAGGGCATGATAGGCAATGCCACGTGGCCGGAGGAATACGGCGGGGTGGTATATTATCCCGTCACCCATTCGGCTTTGACAATACTGCCCCCGTCCAAGTATATCGCCGAGCATCCCGAATATTTCGCTAAAAACGCGGACGGCAGCCCGATGGAATGCGAACACGGCGAGAACAACCCCTGCCTTACCAACCCCGACGTCCTTGAAATTTATAAAGAATATGCCCTTAATATTATGAATAACAACCCCGGCACCCAGGGTATTTCCATGGGCCTGAACGACAGCGGCACGATTTGCCAGTGCGTGGACTGCAGGGCTCTCTATGCCCAAGAAGAAAACCCGTTGGCGGGCCAATCAAGGGCGCTGATGGAGGTTCTCAACGCGGTCTGCGAATACCTTGTCGACATGGGCCATACAAAAGTGACGATCAACGCTTTCGCCTACGGCACAGCGACCTACCCGCCCAGCATAGACCTGCATCCGAACATCGTCATCCATTTCTGCCCAATCAATATGTGCTACATACACAAGGCGGGGGAGTGCGATTACTGGGAAAACATCTATTATTTCGAGGAAGTGCTTGAAGGCTGGTCGAAGATAGCGAAAAAAATCACGGTTTTCGAATACCCCCTTTCCTATAACGAGCCGGGCATACCCTATCCCATCTGGACCGCCCTGCAGACATATATGCAGTATTATTACGAAAACAACGTGATAGGGCTTTCATGCTGCGTAGCCACAATCCATGACGTTAACTTCTATGTAATGAGCCAATACCTTTACGCTAAACTTCTGTGGAACCCCTATATTGATTTAGAGGAAGTATATCAGGACTTTCTGCCCAAATATTACGGCGGCGGCTGGCAGTACCTTAGAGAATACATCCGCGCGGCCTCCGAGGAGTACGGCGGCAGGACGATAGGCGGCGTGACGTACCACGGCAACAGCCTTGACGGCGCGTCGGTCACAGGGAACTTCTTCCTGACAAAAAATGAGATAAAATATGTCGAAGGCCTTTGGGCGAAAGCGAAGGAACTGGCAGGGGGCGCAAAACAGCTTGAAAACGTGCGCCGCGCCGAGCTTTCGTTCAGGATTTGGAAATCAGACAACTTCCGCGGCGAATTCTGGCCGCTTAAAATCCCCACGTCGATAAGGATGGACGCCAACAAGCAGCTTTATGACGATATATGGGAGCTTGGCGTCACATGGCACAATCAGGCCGATTATCTGCCCACCCCCGATGAATTCTATGACCTCCAGCTTTACCTCCTTTTCCCGAAATACTGGTCGTGGAGGCAATTGGGCCGTGACAACCAAGGCAATGTTGACAGCTTCTTAGAGCTTTTGATAGGCGTATTGAAATAAGACGCGCGCTGTACAGGGGACGCCGTCCGGGCGTCCCCTGTATATATTAATTTTGATGAGGAGTAGTAATTATGTGTAAAGGACAAAAATTTTTCATCTGCAAACATTGCGGCAATCTGATCGGACTTATCGACAACAAAGGCGTTCCGATGATGTGCTGCGGCGAGGAAATGGCGGAGCTTGTACCCAATACCGTTGACGCCGCCGCGGAAAAACACCTGCCCGCCGTAACCGCCGCCGGAAACGGCATAAGCGTCCGGGTCGGAAGCGTTCCCCACCCGATGGAGGACAAACATTACATATCCTTCGTATATGTCGAAACCGAATGCGGCGGCCAGCGGAAATGCCTGTGTCCGGGGGACGAGCCGAAGGTCGATTTCTGTTTCGCGGACGACAAACCCGCCGCCGTTTACGCCTATTGCAACCTGCACGGGCTGTGGAAAACAGAAATCCGGTAGGGGCGATTATTAATCGCCCGGAAATACCACACTTTAAAATTATATAAATGAAAGGATGATTATAAAAATGATTAAAACCGTAAAAAAATTGTTATCCGTATTATTATGCGCCCTTATGCTGCTGATTCCGCTAGGCATTGCTTCAAAAGCCGCCGATGAACCCATAGTCGCTGAAGCGCCATTAAAATACACCGTTCTGGGCGACTCCATAGCGGAAGGCGTTGGCTCGAAAAACAAAAAAACGGACGGGTTCTCGGCCATAGTGGCCGAAACAAAGGGATACGATCTCAACAATCTCGCTTTGGGCGGCATACCGTCCGAAATTCTGATGAAATGGGTGCTTGAAAAGGAAAACGTCCGGGACGGCATAGCCGAAGCGGACATAATCAGCGTTTCAATAGGCGGTAACGATTTCCTCCTCTCGGGCATATTCAGCATGGTGATAAACGCCCTGCTGAAGGACGATTACACCGTCGTTGACGGGATAATCGCAGTTTTCAAGGAAAATTTCGAGGTTATAATCGGGGAAATCCGCGGTTTGAACGAGGGCGCCATGCTTATAGTGCAGACCTTGTACAACCCAATGGAAAGCATCTTGGTCATAGGCGAGGTATACGACAAGGCCGTTTCGTCGCTCAACGAATGCTATTACGGATACCTTGAGGACAACCCGGGCGCGTATCTGATAGCCGACGTCTACGGCGCGCTCAAGGGCAGGGACGGCATGATCTGCCCCGACCTGGTGCATCCCTCAAACAAGGGCCACGCCATGATAGCGCAGGTGGTAATGGACGCAATCGACGGCACGGAAACGGAGCTTCCGCCCCCTGAAGAGGTTGCGCTGAGTACATTCCAAAGGTTTTTCCAGAACGTTATAACCTTCATCAAATGCGCCTTCTACTGGGCAATGGCAATGCCGGGCTATATAATCGAGTACGGCCCGATATATTCGCAGATGTAATGTTAAAGAAGCTTTGTCAAAAAAGAAAATGCGGAAGGCAGGGGGCGTAACACAAGGGGACGGTTCTCCTGTGTCCTTGAGAAAACAGAAAACACAGGTTAAAACAGGCAACACATGAGAACCGTCCCCTTATGTTCTGTTCATCTCTAAAAAAATACAGGGACGGCAGACCCGTCCCTTACGCATTTTATTAACATTGGGACGTCGAGGACGCCGTCCACTACAAAAGCGGGGTTTTAGAAGAAATCAACTCTCAATTCTCAATCCCCAACCGTTCCTTGGCCTCATCCCGTAATTTGAACTTCTGTATCTTCCCGCTGGCCGTAAGCGGGAATTTGTCCGTAAAGAACACATGGCTCGGGGTTTTGTGGTTGGCGAGGTTCTTTTTCACGTAATTCTTGATCTCTTCGTCCGTGGCGGAGGCGTTTGCCTTTAAAATCACGAAGGCGCAGGCCTCCTCGCCGTATTTTTCCGAAGGCACGCCCACCACGGTCACGTCGGACACGGCTTCGTGGGTGTATATGAAGTCCTCTATCTCCTTCGGGAATATGTTCTCGCCGCCGCGGATTATCATGTCTTTTATGCGGCCCGTAATCCTGTAATAGCCGTCCGCGTCAACCGCCGCCAGGTCGCCCGTGTGGAGCCAGCCGTCCTTGTCGATGGCGGCGGCTGTGGCATCGGGCAGCTTGTAATAGCCCTTCATCACGTTGTAGCCCCGCACGCAGAACTCGCCGTCAACGTCCGTGCCGACTTCCTCCCCCGTTTCGGGGTTTACGATTTTCGTTTCCATAAACGGAAGGGTTTTGCCTACGGTGGCGACCTTGCGCTCTATCGTGTCCTCGGTGGTGGTCTGGGTGCAGCCGGGGGAGGATTCGGTCTGGCCGAACACTATTGTTATCTCCTTCATATTCATTTTGTCGATAACGTCCCGCATGACCTTGATCGGGCAGGGCGAGCCGGCCATTATGCCCGTGCGGAGGGTCGAATAATCGTATTTCTCGAAGTCCCTGTGTTCCAGCATCCCTATAAACATGGTCGGGACGCCGTGGACTGCCGTGCATCTTTCGTATTCGATGGTGTGCATGACCTTCATGGGCGTGTACCACAGCAGGGGCAGCATGGCCGTGCCGTGGGTGGCGGACGCCAGGATCGCCAGGACCATGCCGAAGCAGTGGAAAAACGGCACGGGGATGCAGAGCCTGTCGTTTTCGGTGAATTTCATGCAGTCGCCTATGGATTTGCCGTTGTTCACAAGGTTTTTGTGGGTCAGCATGACCCCCTTGGGGAAGCCTGTGGTGCCTGAGGTATACTGCATATTCACAACGTCGTCGGGGTCGAGGCTGTCTTTGGCCTCTTTGTATTTTTTCTCGGAAATAAGTATTCCGAAATGCTCGATGTCGTTCCAGTGGTACATACCCTCGTAATAATTGTCGAAAGATATGACCATTTTCAGCATAGGCAAGGCCGCCGACTCCAGATTGCCCTTTTCGCACGTTTTCAGTTCAGGGCAGACGGAATATATCGTCTTTTCGCAGTCGATATCCTTCAGCCCGTCGCAGATGAATAGCGCCTTGCTGTCGGACTGCTCCAAAAGGAATTTAAGCTCGTGCTCTTTGTAGCTCGTGTTGACCGTGACCAGCACGACGCCGATTTTCGCCGTGGCGAAGAACAGAACGAGCCATTGGGGGTAGTTCGTCGCCCAGACCGCCATATGGTCGCCGCGCTTGAAGCCCATGCCCAGCAGGCCTTTCGCGATTTTATCGACCTTTAGATTGAATTCGTACCAAGTCTTGTCGAATTCCATTTCGATGTACTTCACCGCCTGATGCATGGGGAATTTCGCGGCCGTTTCCTCCAGCATCCGCCCTATGGTGATATTCAATAATTTTTCCATTGTCTTTTCCTCTTTCATTAAATATAAAAAACCCGCGAATCTCTTCGCAGGTCATTTTAAAAAATTGTGTGGTTTTGATACCTTAAAAATTAATGCAACACGAACCTGCCCTATTCATATTTTAAGCCGAGGCTTAAAAGGATAAGGCCGAGGAGAAGGCTGTTATTATTTTTTACGACAGTTGGATTAATCATAAAAAACCTTTCGTGCTGTTTTTCCATCTTTTTTGCATAATATCACATATTATTGCCGATGTCAATAAAATATATAAAAATTTACGCATTTTTTCTATTGCATACATATTTACGGCAAATTGTTTGATGTGATTTATTAAATATCACAATTTTATTTGTCTATTGAAAATCCATCGTATTTATGGTAAAATATGAAGGAAAGCAAGCATAGCGATAAAAGACGGATACAAAACTTGTAAAACAAACGGAGGATTAATCAAATGTCAACCGAAATACTGTTCGCGAACATGGCCTATTCGAGATACGACGAGACACTGACCCTGCCTTATAAATTTTCGAGGCTGCTGGACGAAAGCGGCCTTGAGGACAAGGTAAAGGGCAAAACCGTCGCCATTAAGATGCACGTGGGCGGCGGGACTTCCTATTCGACCATACCGCCCGTGTTTATACGGGAGCTGGCGCGGTTTATCAACGAGTGCGGCGGCGACTGCTTTGTCACCGACCATTCCATACACAGCAGGCGGCCCGAAAACAGGGGCTATGCCGAAGGCGTCCTGGGCTGCCCGGTGCTTGACGGCTGCGGCTTCCTGAACAAATATTATTATGAAAAAGAAGTGGGTTTCAAGTCCTTCAGGCACGTGGACATCGCAGGGCTTATCCACGACGCGGATTTCATGATCGACCTGACCCACGCCAAGGGCCACGGCTCCTGCGCCTTCGGCGGCGCTTGCAAGAACATAGCCATGGGCTGCGTTACCCGCAGGACAAGGCACGAGATACACGGCCTTGAGGGCGGGCTTACCTGGGATAAGGATAAATGCACACGGTGCGAGCTTTGCATTGGCTCCTGCAACCATTACGCCAACAAATTCGACAAAAACGGGGATTACGACATCAATTTCCACCACTGCACCCTGTGCCAGCACTGCTCGAAGGTATGCCCGACGGGGGCAATCGCCATCGACGGCAACAACTACATAGACTTCCAGCACGGCCTTGCCCTATGCACAAAGACCGTTTTGGATACCTTCGACAAGGGGAACGTGTATTACATAACGTTTTTGACCCAGATCACGGCCCTTTGCGACTGCTGGGGAATGACCACGCCGTCGCTGGTGCCTGATATCGGGATAATCGCGGGGGATGACATAGCCGCAATCGAAAACGCCGCGCTTGACCTCATAAAAACCGAGGATCTGATATCCGCAGGCATACCAGAGGGCATGGAACTGACGGGCAAGGGGCATCTTTTCGAACAGCTCCACGGGAAAGACCCCTACGCCCAGCTGACGGAGCTTGAAGCGGTCGGCGCGGGGAACAGGGAGTATTATCTGACCGAGGTAAAATAATAGCTGACAGAAGCGAGATGACAGAGGACAGAAAATGAATAAAAAAGCTTTTATCATTATTATCATATCTTTTTGCGCCGTTTTAGCGGCTATTTCGATATTTAAAGGAGGCGATATTTTGGATCTGTTTTACGGGAAAAAACTGCGCGGGTCGGCAGTCAATTTGCCTGCGGGGTTCACCGTTACTGCCCACGCCGGGGCGCTCGGCACCGAGCCTAACACATATGGCTCAATAAAAACCCTGCTTGAATGGGGCGCGGACATTATCGAGGCCGACCTGCGGTTCAATGATGAGGGGACGCCCGTATTGGCACACGACGCGGTCAAAAACGGGCAGGAAACGCCGCTTTTATCCGATATTTTTGGGTTGCTTAAAAATTATGTAACCCAAATGAACATTGACGTAAAAGAATCCCGCAATTTAGCGGAGGCCCGGCGCCTCGCGGAGGAAGCGGGGATAATTGACAGGGTGTTTTTTACCGGGATTTCCGAGGGAACCGTTCCCGCAGCCCAAAAAGATGCGCCGGGGATACCCTATTATCTAAATAAAGAATTGGACGAAAAAAAACTCGAATATTATGATTATCTGCAATCCCTCGCGGATAAAGTTAAAGAACTCGGCGCAATCGGCCTCAATATTAACTACAAATACGTTTCAAAAGAGCTGGTGGACACAATGCGCGAAAACGGCCTTCTTGTCAGCGTCTGGACGGCGGACAGCAAAAGGGCTATGGTCAAAGCGCTTGCAGCGGGCGCCGACAATATCACAACGCGGCATCCGGACGTTTTATCATGGCTTATTGCTGATTTGGAACCGCGTTAGCCCAAAAAACCGGCTATTATCCGAATAGCGTCGGCGGCGGGGAGCGGGCTGCGGTATTTGCCTGATATTACCGTATAAAGCTTCTCGTCGTTCGGCGCTATATTTTCATCTATAATGGCGCAAATCGAGGATAGAATGCCGGGCAGATTTTCGCGCAGATACGCGTCTTTTTCCTCTTTTTCAAGAAAATTCGGGAGGACAATTTCGCGGCTTTCGCGGGCATGGGGCAGGGAGCGTGCAAGTTTCAAGGCGGCAGCCTTTTT